>CAZXNX010000035.1:0-11291 GCA_964642225.1 uncultured Solirubrobacteraceae bacterium
GTTCGTGGCCGAGCGCCTCCCCGCCGTGCCGCCACCGACCATCGAGGAGCTGGCGGGCTGGCGGGAGGCGTGCGACGCGCGCCTGGCCGTCGAGGTGGGTGTGGCCGTGCTCGCCGCCGAGCGGGCCGACGCCGCCCAGATCGCGGCGCTCAGCGCGATCGTCGACGAGCTGCGCGGGCTGACCGACGACTTCGCCGCCTACCGCGCCGCCGACGTGCGCTTCCACCTGCTCCTGGCCCAGACGACCGGCAGCGTGCGCCTGGAGCAGCTCATGACCGAGGCCCAGGGCGAGATGACCGACCTCATCGCCCACATCGCCCACCCGCCCGCCGTGCTGCGCTCCTCCAACGCCCAGCACGCGGCCATCGTGGCCACCATCCGCGACGGCGACCGCGGCCGCGCCGGCGCGCTGATGGCCGCGCACCTGCACGGCACCGAGCACGTGCTGGCGGGCCTGCTGCCGTAGGCCGGTCGTCGTTCGAGGGTCGTGGTGACGGTCGAAGGTTGGTGCTGACGGTCGAAGGTCGGTGTTCACGGTCGAAGGTCGGTGTTCACGGTCGAGGGTCGATGCTCGGGGCGGTGTCCGTGACGCGGCATCTCCCGCCGCTGTCGCAGCGCTGCGTCCCTTGCGGCTGCGAGATGCCGCTTTGGGAGACGCCGGGTCACGGACCCACGGTGGCGAGGGCGCGACGAAGGGTCCGGGTATCGGCCGCTGTGCAGGGTGGGGAGGTTTGCCGAGGAGGTTCCGCGTGGAGGCGGAACCCGGGCGCTCCGCCAACCCCACCGCCTCCACGCCGTACCTCACCCAGCTCCCCCACACCGGCCGAAGCGGACCCGCCCGGGCTCGGGGACGGGACCCGGCGTTCCCCAGAGCGGCATCCAGCAGCAACAAGGGACGCAGTGCTGCTGCAGCGGCGGGGAATGCCGCGTCCCGGCCCCATCCCCAACCACTGTCCCTTCCGCGGGCAACCCGCTGCCCAGGAAAGCTGTCCTACCGGGCCCCCACCCCTCGACAGAACGTCCCGAATTGCGGCCTGAAGGGCGCACACGTTGACTTCTGTCACCCGACCGACGTATGTTGCGCAAACCCGGAAGGTCGGACGTCCGTACCTTTGACCGCCACCCTCCGGGACAGAGGTGTCCAGTGCACAGGTGCCGCTGAGGGGCGGCGCTCCCGACCGGAGGAGAGGGCAGGCCACTATGGCGACCACACCGCAGACCGACGAGCAACGCCTCGCGGAGCTGGGTTACAAGCAGGAGCTGTCGCGAAGCTGGAGCGGATTCCAGAACTTCGCCATCTCGTTCACGATCATCTCGATCCTGGCGGGCTGCTTCACGACCTACGGCCAGGCGTGGAACAACGGCGGCCCCGTCGCGATCTCGTGGGGCTGGCCGATCATCTCGTGCTTCATCCTCATCATCGGCCTCTCGATGGCCGAGCTGGTGTCCGCCTACCCGACGGCGGGCGGCATCTACTGGTGGGCGGCGAAGCTGGGTGGACCGGCCTGGGGCTGGTTCACCGGCTGGTTCAACCTCATCGGCCTCGTGGCCGTCACCGCCTCCGTCGACTACGGCTGCGCGACGTTCATGAACACCGTCTTCGGGCTCTACGACTTCGGGCTCTTCGGGGCCAACTCCGAGGCGAGCACGTTCCTGCTCGGGACGTTCGTGCTGTTCCTGCTCATCCTCACCCTGCACGCCATCGTCAACATCTTCACCAGCCACCTGGTGGCGGTCTTCAACTCGGTGTCGGTGTGGTGGCACGTCGCGGGCGTCACGGTGATCATCCTCGTGCTGATCCTCGTGCCCTCCAAGCACGCGTCGCTGGACTTCGTGTTCACGGAGCGGATCAACAACTCCGGCTTCAGCATGAGCACCTACTGGTTCTACATCCTGCCGCTGGGCTTCCTGCTCACGCAGTACACGATCACCGGCTTCGACTCCTGCGCCCACATCTCCGAGGAGACGCACGGCGCGGCCGAGAACGCGGCCAAGGGCGTGTGGAAGTCGATCTTCTACTCCGCCCTCATCGGCTGGATCCTCCTGCTGGCCATCACGTTCGCCGCGGCGGACGCCGCCAAGGTGACGGACGGCGGCGGCACGGCGATCGCGGTCCTCGAGCAGGCGATGAGCACCTCATGGGTCAAGCTCGTGCTGATCATCTCCACCGTCGGCCAGCTGTTCTGCGGCATGGCCTGCCTGACCAGCGCCTCGCGCATGTGTTACGCGTTCAGCCGGGACGGCGCGATCCCCGGATCGCGGCTCTGGAGCAAGGTCAACAGCAAGAAGCTGCCGTTCAACGCGGTCCTCTTCATGGCCGTGTGGGCCGGGATCATCACCATCCCGGCGGCCTTCGGGAACTCCGCCGGCGTCCCGGTGGCGTTCTTCGCCGTCGTCTCGATCGCGGTCATCGGCCTCTACATCGCCTACGTGATCCCGATCTACCTGCGCTGGCGCGAGGGCGACAAGTTCGCCGCCGGTCCGTGGACCCTGGGCAAGAACTACAAGTGGATGAACCCGTTCTCGATCCTCTGGGTCGCGATCATCACGGTCATCTTCATCCTGCCGACCACCCCGGCCGGCGTGCCCTGGGACGACGCGTTCAGCTGGAACTCGTTCAACTACGCGCCGGTCGTCACGGGCGGCGTGATCCTCATCGTCGGCGTCTGGTGGCTGGTGAGCGCCAAGAACACGTTCACCGGGCCCAAGCACACGATCTCGGAGCTCGACGCCGAGCTGGCCGGGGAGCCGGCCGAGCACCCGCAGTTCCCCTGAGCCGGCTTCCTCAACCGGCTTGACGCCGGCCGGCCCGCCCGTGCGGCGGGGTCGGCCGGCCCTCCGGGGCAGGCCCCGCCGGCACTTCCGGCGGGGCCGGTCCTCCGCCCACGACCCCGAGTAAAGGCATGAGCACCACACCTTTGGATACCGTGGTCGCATGACCACGCTCTCCGTCATCGAGCCGGCCACCGAACAGGTCCTGCGCGAGGTCCCCCGCGCGGGCGTGGAGGAGACCGACGCCGCCGTCGCCGCGGCCAAGGCCGCCTTCCCCGCCTGGCGGGACGTCGCCCCGGGCGACCGCGCCACCCTGCTGCGCCGCCTGGCCGACCACCTCGAGGCCCACCACGAGGAGCTGTCGCTCCTGGAGGCCCGCGACGCCGGCAAGCCGATCACCAGCGCGCGCGGCGAGATCGGCATGGTCATCGCGACCTTCCGCTACTACGTCGGGGCGCCGGAGCGGTTGCTCGGCGACACCATCCCGGTGGCGGGCGGGATCGCGATGACGTTCCGCGAGCCGCTCGGCGTGGTCGGGCTCATCACGCCCTGGAACTTCCCGCTGGCGATCGCCTCCTGGAAGATGGCCCCGGCGCTGGCCGCCGGCAACACGATCGTCCTCAAGCCCGCCGAGCTGACGCCCCTCACCGCCATGCGGTTCGCCGAGCTGGCCCTGGAGGCGGGGATCCCCGAGGGCGTCGTCAACGTCGTCGTCGGCCCCGGCCGCACCTGCGGGCAGCGGCTCGTAGAGCACCCCGACGTGGCGAAGATCGCCTTCACCGGCTCCACCGCGGTCGGCTCGTCGATCGCCGCCGAGGCCGCGGGCACGATCAAGCGCGTCACGCTGGAGCTCGGCGGCAAGTCGGCCAACATCGTGTTCGCCGACGCCGACGTGCGGGCCGCGGCGCTCGCCGCCCCCGGCGCGGTGTTCGACAACGCGGGGCAGGACTGCTGCGCGCGCTCGCGCATCCTCGTGCAGGAGTCGGCCGTCGACGAGTTCCTCGAGCACATGGAGGGCGCCGTCCAGGCCATCCGCGTCGGCGACCCGCTGGACCCCGCCACCACCATGGGGCCGCTCATCTCCGCCGGGCAGCGCGAGACCGTCTCCTCGTTCGTCCCCGACGGCGCCCCCGTGGCGATCCGCGGCCAGGCGCCCGACGGGCCCGGATTCTGGTTCCCGCCCACCGTCCTGTCGCCGGTCGACCCGGGCGACCGGGCCGCCGTCGACGAGATATTCGGCCCCGTCGCGTGCGTCATCCCGTTCAGCGACGAGGCCCACGCGATCCGGCTGGCCAACGACACGATCTACGGGCTCTCCGGGTCGGTGTGGACCGGCGACGGCGCCCGCGGCCTGCGGGTCGCCCGCGCCATGGAGGCCGGGAACCTCTCGATCAACTCCAACAGCTCGGTGCGGGTCACCACCCCGTTCGGCGGGTTCAAGCAGTCCGGCTACGGCCGCGAGCTGGGCCCGCACGCCACGGACGCCTACACCGACGTCAAGACCGTCTACTACCGAACGCAGGAGGACTGACCGATGGCCGGACGGCTCGAAGGGAAGGTGTGCGTCGTCACCGGCGCCAGCGGAGGGATCGGCTCCGCGACGGTCGAGGCCTTTCAGCGTGAGGGCGCCACCGTGGTGGGGGTCGACCTCCTGCAGGGCGCGCCCGGCGACATGTCGCTGGCCGTCGACGTGACCGAGGAGTTCGCGGTCACCGAGATGTACAGCGGGATCCGCGAGGAGTACGGCGCGATCCATGTGCTCTTCAACAACGCGGGCATCTCGCCCAACGACGACGGGTCGATCCTGGAGACCGGCCTGGAGGCCTGGCAGCGGGTGCAGGACGTCAACCTCAAGTCCGTGTACCTGTGCTGCAAGCACGGCATCCCCCACCTGCTGGAGAACGAGGGGCCCCACCGCGGCTCGGTCATCAACACCGCCTCGTTCGTGGCGACGCTGGGCGCGGCCACCTCGCAGATCTCCTACACCGCCTCCAAGGGCGGCGTGCTCTCCATGACGCGCGAGATGGGCGTCGAGTTCGCCCGGCGGGGCGTGCGGGTCAACGCGCTCTCCCCCGGGCCGATCGACACGCCGCTGCTGCGCGAGCTGTTCGCCAAGGACCCCGAGCGGGCCGCGCGGCGCCTCGTGCACGTCCCGATGGGCCGGTTCGGGACCACCGAGGAGATGGCCAGCGCCGTCCTCTTCCTGGCCAGCGACGAGTCCTCGTTCATGACGGCGGCGAACTTCCTCGTCGACGGCGGGATCAGCGGCGCGTACGTCACGCCGCTGGAGTAGCGCCGCCGCGCCCGTGCGGCCGGCCCGGTTGCCGTCCGATACAAGCGTCTGTTATAACGTACAGCCATGAGCGATCACGGAACGGCCACCTCCGCTGCGTTCGGCGCCCACGCCGGGCGCTACGACTCCCAGCGCCGGCGCCTCATCCCGCCGTACGACGCGTTCTACGGGACCGCGGTCGAGGCCCTGGCGCTCATCCCCGACGGCCCCAAGCGGGTGCTCGACCTGGGCGCCGGCACCGGGCTGCTGAGCGAGTACGTCGCCGAGCGGTTCCCGGCCGCCGCGCTGACGCTGCTGGACGGATCGGCGGACATGATCGACGGGGCGCGGGCCCGCCTGGGCGACCGCGCCACGTACGTGGTGCAGCAGTTCTCCGCGCCGCTGCCGGCCGGGCCGTGGTGCGCGGTCGTCTCCTCCCTGGCCATCCACCACAGCGACGACGACGCCAAGCGCGCGCTCTTCGCCCGGACCTTCGACGCGCTCGCCCCCGGCGGGCTGTTCGTCAACGCCGAGATGATCTGCGCTCCGACCCCGTGGCTGGAGGCGCACTTCGCGACCTGGCAGCACGACGCCGCCGTCGCCGCCGGCAGCTCCCCCGAGGAGTGGGCCGACGCCGAGCACCGGATGACCTTCGACCGCCTCTCGACCGTCGAGGACCAGCTGGAGTGGCTGCGCCTGGCCGGGTTCGGCGACGTCGCCGTGCTCTTCCAGGACCACCGCTTCGCCGTGATGGTCGCGCGGCGCCCGCCCGCCTGAGCGACGTCAGCGCAGGACCGCCGCCTCGTAGCCGGCCTCGCGCACGGCGGCGAGGACCTCCTCGGCGTGCGCGGCGCCGCGCGTCTCCATCACCAGTTGCACGCCGGTCTCGCGCACGTGCAGGGCGACGCCCTCGCGCACGTGCTCGACCTCGACGAGGTTGGCGCCGGCCGCGGCCACCACCGACAGGATGGTGGCCAGGCCCCCGGGACGGTCGGGGATGCGGGTGAAGATCGCCAGGCGCCGGCCCAGCAGCGTCTCGTGCCGGCGCGCGACGGTGGCCAGCAGGCCCGGATCGACGTTGCCGCCGCTGAGGACCACGCAGGTCGTGCCCTCCGCGGCCGGCTTCACCGCGCCGGTGAGCAGCGCGGCCACGCCGACGGCGCCACCGCCCTCGACCACGAGCTTGGCCCGCTCCATGAGCAGCACCATCGCCTCGGCGATGTCGTCCTCCCCCACCGTGACGATCGCGTCGACCCAGTCGCGCACGAGCGGCAGCGTGATGTCCCCCGGGCGCTTCAGCGCGATGCCGTCGGCGATCGTCGTGGCCCCGACGACCTCCACCGGATGGCCGGCGGCCAGCGAGGGCGGGAAGGCGGCGACCACCTCGGCCTGCACCCCGACGACCTCCACCGCGGGCAGCGCCGACTTCACCGCGATCGCCGTGCCCGCGGCCAGGCCGCCGCCCCCGACGCAGACGATCACCTTGCGCAGGTCCGGCACCTGCTCGAGCAGCTCCAGCCCCAGCGTGCCCTGTCCCGCCACGACGTCCGCGTCGTCGAACGGGTGGATGAAGGCCATCCCCGTGTCGGCGGCGCGCTCGCGGGCCAGCGCCACGCAGGCGTCGACCGTGTCGCCTCCCTCGCTCACCACCGCCCCCAGCTCACGGCAGCCCTCCACCTTCCCCAGCGGCGCGTGCGGCGGCATGATCACCTCGCAGCGCACCCCGCGCTGCCGGGCGGCCAGCGCCACCGCCCAGGCGTGATTGCCCGCGCTGCCCGCGACCACGCCGCGGGCGGCCGCCTCCCCGAGCACGCCGAGCTTGTTGGTGGCCCCGCGCACCTTGAACGAACCCGTGCGCTGCAGGTTCTCGGCCTTCAGCACGATCTCGCCGCCGCCGGCGCGCTCCGACAGCGTCCACGAGGTGAGCACGGGCGTGACGCGGGCCACGTCGGCGATCGCCGTGCGCGCCCGGGCGATGTCCTGGGCGGTGACGGAGCCGGCCATCAGTCGGGCAGGGCCACGATGGCGTCGATCTCGACCTGGGCCCCCTTGGGCAGGGCGGACACGCCGAACGCCACCCGGGCGGGCGGCTCGGCGGGGAAGTACGAGCCGTACACCTCGTTGACCTCGGCGAAGGCGGCCAGGTCGGTCATGTACACGGTGCAGCGCACCGCATCGGCCAGCGTGGCGCCGGCCGCGGCCACCACGGCCTCGAGGTTGCGCAGGCACTGCCGGGCCTGCTCGGCCGGCGTCGTGCCCACCAGCTCGCCGGTGTCGGGGTCCAGCGGGATCTGGCCGGAGCAGAAGAGCAGGCGGGTGGATGAGGCCGTGATCACGGCGTGGCTGTAGGGGCCGATGGCGGCGGGGGCGCCGACGGCGGTGACGGTCTCACGGTGATGACTCAAGGGATCCTCCGAGGGGGGGGAAGGTGGTGCTCCGAGCCTAGCGCCCGCACCCGCGGCGGATTCTCGGCGGCGCGCATCGACGGGCTGCTATGAACCCGGGATGCCCAACGCCCTTGCGCACGAGACCTCCCCGTACCTGCGCCAGCACGCCGAGAACCCCGTCGACTGGCTGCCGTGGGGCCCGGAGGCGCTGGAGCGCGCGCGGGCGACGGACAAGCCGCTGCTCGTGTCCATCGGCTACTCGGCCTGCCACTGGTGCCACGTGATGGAACGGGAGTCGTTCGAGGACGAGGAGACCGCGGCGCTCATGAACGAGCGCTTCGTGTGCGTGAAGGTCGACCGCGAGGAGCGCCCGGACGTCGACGCCCTGTACATGGAGGCCGTGCAGGGCATGACCGGCCACGGCGGCTGGCCGCTCAACGTGTTCTGCACGCCCGAGCAGGCCCCGTTCTACGGCGGCACCTACTTCCCGCCCGAGGCGCGCCACAACCTGCCCGCCTGGACCGAGGTGCTGCGGGCGATCTCCGACGCGTGGGAGCAGGACAAGGACGACATCCGCGAGCGCTCCGGCCAGATGGCCGAGCGGCTCGTCGGCGCGGCGAACCTGCAGCCGTCCACCGAGCCGCTGGACGCCCTGACCCTCGACGAGGCCGCGGCCACGCTGCACAAGCAGTTCGACGCGGTGCACGGCGGGTTCGGCGGCGCCCCGAAATTCCCGCCGAGCTCCGTCCTGGAGTTCCTCATGCGGCGCGGCGAGCGCCAGATGAGCCTCTACACCCTGCGCTCGATGGCCGGCGGCGGCATCCACGACCAGGTCGGCGGGGGCTTCTCCCGCTACGCGGTGGACGCCACCTGGACGGTGCCGCATTTCGAGAAGATGCTCTACGACAACGCGCTGCTGGCCCGCGCATACCTGCACGGCGGCCGCCTGGCCGGCGACGACGCCCTCCTGGACGTCGCCCGGGACACGCTGGACTGGGCGCTGCGCGAGATGCAGGGACCCGAGGGCGGCTTCTACAGCGCGCTGGACGCCGACTCCGAGGGCGTCGAGGGGAAGTTCTACGTCTGGACGCTCGCGCAGCTGCAGGAGGCGCTCGGCGACGACGCCGACGCGGCGATCGCGTGGTTCGGGGCCAGCGCCGGCGGCAACTTCGACGCCGAGGGCGAGCTGCCGCCCAGCAACGTGCTGGAGGACCGGGGAGCTCCTCCCCCGCCCGCGCAGCGCGAGCGCATCCGGCGCACCCTGCTGCGGGTGCGCGACGCGCGCGTGTGGCCCGGCCTGGACGACAAGCGCCTCACCGCGTGGAACGCCCTGATGATCTCGGCGCTGGCCGACGCGGGCGCGGCGCTGGGCCGGCAGGACTACCTCGACGGGGCGGCCCGCTGCGCGGACTTCCTGCTGCGCGAGCTGCGCGGGCCCGACGGGCGGCTGCTGCGCACCTACAGCCAGGACGCCGGCGGCGTGGGCCGGGCGCGTCTGGCGGGCTACCTGGAGGACCACGCCTTCTTCCTGCAGGCGATGCTCGACCTCTACGAGGCGACCTTCCAGGAGCGGTGGTTCGCCGAGGCGCTGGCGACGGCCGACATCCTGCTGCGCCACTTCGCCGATCCCGAGCGCGGCGGCTTCTTCTCCGTCGCCGACGACCACGAGGCGCTCATCGCCCGGCGCAAGGACCTCGAGGACCAGCCGATCCCCTCCGGCGCGTCGGCGGCTGCGTTCGGGCTGCTGCGCCTGGGAGCGCTCACCGGCGAGGCCCGGTACGAGGACGCGGCCACCGCCACGCTGCAGCTCCTGCACGAGCTGGCCCCGCGGCACCCCGTCGCCTTCGGGCACCTGCTGCAGGCGATGGATTTCCGCCTGGCCCCCGTGCGCGAGGTCGCCCTGGTCGGCGATGCGGCAGGGGTGGACGCGCTCGCCGCCGTGGTCCGCGAGCGGTGGCGCCCGCACGTGGTGCTGGCCGTGAGCACCGACCCGGGCGCCCCCACCGCGGTCCCGCTGCTGCGGGACCGCGGACCGGTCGACGGCCGGGCCGCCGCCTACGTGTGCGAGCGCTTCGCGTGCCTGCGCCCGGTGACCGACCCGGACGAGCTGCGCGCGCTGCTGGACGCGGTCTGACGGGCCGGGCCCCGTCAGGCCGCGCCGGCCACCTGACCCTCCCGCACGAAGGCGGCGATCTCGCGCGCGAGCAGTCGCGGCTCGTCGAGCGGCAGGAACGTGCGCCCGTCGGGGACCGCGACGAGCCGCCCGTGGGCGAAGGCGGCGGTCAGCCGCCGCGCCATCTCGACCGTGAAGAAGCGGTCGCCCGTCCCCCACACCAGCAGCGCGGGCCCGCCGAACTCTCGCAGCCGGGTCGACACGTCGAGCAGTTCCCGGGCATCGACGCCGCGCACGAACCGTGCCGCGTCCTGGCGGATCAGGTCCTCGGTGATGCAGGGCTCCACCCACGCGCGCGTCTGGGCGGAGTCCAGGTCCCGGCGCGCGAGCAGGCCGTAGCCGGCGGGCGAGTGGCGGATCGCGGTCGACCGCATCGGCGTCATCAGCGCCCGGATCGCCGTGGGGCTGCGGAACGACTTGAACATCGTGTCGAAGGGCGGCGGCGGGAAGCGGTCGAACGCGTCGCAGTTGGTGAGCACGACGCGCCCGACCCGGGTGGCGTCGGTGTCGAGCACGAGCTGGGTGATCGCTCCGCCCGAGTCGTTGCCCACCAGCGTCACGTCGCGCAGGTCGAGCGCCTCCAGGAAGGACACGACGATCCGGGCCACCCCACGGGGCGTGAGGTCCGACGAGGCGGGGATCGGGATGCGGTGCGACGCCAGCGGCCAGTCGGGGGCGTAGGAGCGGATCCCGTCCGCCGCCAGCGCGTCGGCCGTGCCCTTCCACAGCGTGCCGTCGACGAGGAAGCCGTGGACGAAGACGACCGGCGGCGCGGGGGCGTCGCCCGGGCCCGCGACGGTGTACTGCACGGAGCCCTGGGGCAGGTCGATGATCGGCATTGTCTGCTCCTTGCACTAGATTTACGTACAGTCTGCATGCAACATACGTACTGTCTGTATGGAAGTCAAACGCCGATCACAAGCCGACCGTTCCGCCGCCACCCGCGAGGCCCTCGTCGCCGCGGGCCGCGCCCTGTTCTCCGTGCACGGATTCGCCGGCGTGGGCACGGAGACGATCGTGCGGCAGGCCGGTGTCACCCGCGGCGCCCTCTACCACCAGTTCGCCGACAAGACTGAGCTGTTCGCGGCCGTGTTCGAGGACGTCGAGCAGTCGATCAGCACGCAGATCGGGCAGGCCGCCGTCGACGCCGGGGTGACCGACCCGATCGAGGCGATGGCGCTCGGCGCGGCCGCCTGGCTCGACGCCAGCACCGACCCCCAGGTGCGCCAGATCGTCCTCCTGGACGCCCCTGCGGTGCTCGGCTGGGAGCGCTGGCGCGAGATCGGGATGCGCTACGGCATGGGGCTGGTCGAAGGCCTGCTCGAGCACGCCATCACCGTCGGGCGGCTGGACCCCCAGCCGGTCGCGCCGCTGGCCCACGTCCTCGTCGGTGCGCTCGACGAGGCGGCGCTGTACGTCGCGGGCGCCGAGGACCAGGCCGCCGCCCGCGCCGAGGTGCAGGTGGTGGTCGACCGCCTCATCGCCGCGCTGGCGGCCGACCGATGAGCCTGCCGCGCCCGGCCGGTCATTGCACCTGCGTAGTCTCCAGCCCGGCAGGTGATCCCGCCGCGCGTGCCCGCCGGTAGGAAACACAGACGTGGCGCCCCCCCGCCCCCCCCCCCCCCCCCCCCCCCGCTCCCCCCCCCCCCCCCCCCCACCCGCCGCGGCCGGGGGCCGGGGGGGGGGG
>CAZXNX010000035.1:11301-12407 GCA_964642225.1 uncultured Solirubrobacteraceae bacterium
CCTTCTCCCCCTCTTCATGAACCGCATCCTCACCTTCTCCGCCGGTCGCCGTGCCAAGTGGGTCGTGCTCGCCGTCTGGCTGCTCGCCGTGATGGGCACCGGCGCCTCCGGGCTGCAGTCGAAGTTCGAGAGCGGCCAGAAGAACGAGTCGACCTCGTTCCTGCCCGCGTCGACCGAGTCGACGAAGGAGCTCAAGAAGCAGAAGGCGCTGGCGGGGAACGAGACGGTGACCGCGGTGGTCGTCTACCACCGCGGCAGCGGCCTGACCGCCCAGGACAAGGCGACGATCAAGAAGGACGTCGTCGCGCTCGACGCACTGGGCGAGAAGTACCCCCAGCTGCAGAAGAACCCCAAGTCCGGCGGCGTCTTCTCCGCTCCCACCTTCTCCCCGGACGGCCGCGGCGCGATCGTGCTGGGCACCATCGCCACCAACGGCGAGAGCAAGACGATCCTCGACCCGGTCAACGACGCCCGCGACCTCGTCTCCGACCCCGGCGGCGGGCTGCAGGTGAAGATCACCGGCGCGGCCGGCTTCTCCGCCGACGCGATCACCGTGTTCCAGAGCATCAACGGCACGCTGCTGCTCGCGGCCCTGGCGCTCGTCTTCATCCTCCTGGCCCTGATCTACCGCAGCCCCATCTTCCTGTGGATCCCCCTGTTCGCGGTGATCATGGCGGAGGCGATGAGCCGCTCGATCGGCGCGCTGCTCATCGAGGCCGGCGTGACGATCAACGGCCAGGCCGGAGGCATCCTCTCCGTGCTCGTCCTCGGCGCGGGCACCGACTACGCCCTGCTGCTCGTCGCCCGCTACCGGGAGGAGCTGCGCCACCACGAGGACAAGCACGAGGCGGTCGCGCTGGCCCTGGCCAGCGCCGGCCCGGCGATCCTGGCCTCCGGCATCACGGTCATCCTCGCCCTGCTGACGCTGTCGATCGCCGAGGTCAACGGCACCGCCGGCCTGGGCCCGGTGGGCGCCATGGGCATCGCCGTGGCCATGCTCGCCATGCTCACGCTGCTGCCGGCCCTGCTGTCGATCTTCGGGCGCAAGGCCTTCTGGCCGCGGGTCCCGCACTACGGCGACGAGGGCTCCGACGCCACCCACGGCG
>CAZXNX010000036.1:0-12347 GCA_964642225.1 uncultured Solirubrobacteraceae bacterium
CGTCGGAGGCGAGCTTCGTGAGGTTGCGGCCGAACTGGTCGAGCAGCTTGGAGGACTTCTTGCCCTCGCCGGCGGCCGCGCCCGAGCCGGAGCCCGAGGAGGCGGCGGCGCCCGAGGAGGAGCCGGAGCCCGAGCCCGAGCGGCGTCCGCCGGGGCCGGACAGCATGCGGATGACCTCGTTGCGGATCTTCTCGGAGTCCGCGTCGAAGTCGAGCAGGATGCGGGCGGCGACACCCTCGTTCTCGCGGACGAGGCCGAGCAGGATGTGCTCGGTCCCGATGTAGTTGTGGCCGAGGCTCAGCGCCTCGCGGAGCGCCAGCTCCAGGACCTTCTTGGCCCGCGGGGTGAACGGGATCTGGCCGGAGGTGACCTCCTCACCGGAGCCGACGATGCGCACGACCTGCGCGCGCACACGCTCCACGGTGATGTCGAGGGACTCCAGCACGCGGGCGGCGAGGCCCTCCTCCTCCCGGAGCAGGCCGAGCAGGATGTGCTCGGTCCCGATGTAGTTGTGCTTGAGCGTCCGCGCCTCTTCCTGGGCAAGGACGACCACCTGGCGGGCTCTCTCGGTGAAACGCTCGAACATGGTGCGGCTTGGTCCTTCCTGCCGGGTGGTGCAGGCTGTGGTTCGTCGGGTGCTCTGGTTGGTGCTCGTTCGCTCCGATGAGGAAGACGGTCCGTCCCCCTCACCTCCCGATCCCTGCACAGGGACGACCGATGAGCGAACGGGTGGATTCGACGGGCACGCCCAAGTCTACCAGCGGGCATGGCGGGGCCTGACGGGGCCTCGGTGGCCGGATCCGCAAACAGCGGGCGCCGGGGCGCCCGCCGAGTGGCGCGGCGCCACTCCGGCCGCCCGCGGCGGGTCAGTCGCGCATCGCGGGGAAGAGCACGACCTCGCGGATCGAGCGGCGCCCCGTGAGAACCATCACGAGGCGGTCGATGCCCAGGCCGACCCCGCCGGTGGGCGGCATCCCCTGCTCCAGGGCCTGGAGGAACAGCTCGTCGTAGGGCTGCGCCTCCTCGTCGCCGGCGGCGGCGTGGCGCACCTGCGCCTCGAACCGCGCGCGCTGCTCGTCCGGGTCGTTGAGCTCGGTGAAGCCGTTGGCGATCTCCATGCCGAAGCAGAAGGCCTCGAAGCGCTCGGTGAGCCCCTCGATCTCGCGGTGGCCCTTGGCGAAGGGCGACAGCTCGACGGGGTAGTCGGTGAGGAAGGTCGGCTGCTCCAGGCCCGGCTCCACGAACTTGGAGAGCAGGTCGTCCACGAGCTGGGGCCAGGTGCGGTCGTCGGTCGCCAGTGCCAGGCCCTTCTCGCGGATGGCCGCCACCAGGGTCGCCTCGTCGCGGCTGGCCAGCACGTCGACGCCGGTCTCGTCGAGGATGGCCCGGGCGAGCGGGATGCGGGGCCACGGCGGCTCGAAGGAGACGTCGGGCGGGAGGGACGACATTCCCACCGCACGGGCGGCCGCGGCCACGACCTGCTCGACGCGGCCCATCGCGTCCTCGTAGTCGGCGTACGCCTCGTACCACTCGATCATCGTGAACTCGGGGTTGTGCTTCGGCGACAGCCCCTCGTTGCGGAAGTCCTTGCCCAGCTCGTACACGCGCTCCAGGCCGCCGACGATGCACCGCTTGAGGTACAGCTCGGTGGCGATGCGCAGGTAGAGCGTGCGGTCCAGCGCGTTGTGGTGGGTCGTGAAGGGCCGGGCCAGCGCGCCGCCGTACAGCGGCTGCAGGACCGGGGTCTCCAGCTCCACGAAGCCGTCGTCGTCGAAGTAGCGCCGCACGGCCGAGACGATGCGGGCGCGGTCGACGAACAGCCGGCGGGCGTCCTCGTCGGCGATGAGGTCCAGCTCGCGGCGGCGGTAGCGCAGCTCGACGTCGGCCAGCCCGTGGTGCTTGTCCGGCGGCGGGCGCAGCGACTTGGCCAGCACGGTGAAGTCGTCGACGCGCAGGGTCAGCTCGCCGCGGCGCGAGCGGAAGGCGGTGCCGTCGATCCCCACCAGGTCGCCCAGGTCCAGCGCCAGCAGGCGCTCCATGCGCTCCCCGCCGAGCACGTCGAGCTTGGCCTGCAGCTGGATGCGGCCGGAGCGGTCGTCGAGGTCCAGGAAGGCCATGCGCCCCTGCCCGCGGCGGGCGTGGATGCGGCCGGCCACCCGGTAGGCGTCCTCGGTGTCGGTGCCGTCGGCCAGGTCGGCGTGGGCGGCGACGATGTCGGAGATCGGCCGCACGCCCGGGTAGGACGGCGGGAACGGGTCGATGCCGTCGGCCCGCAGCTGCTCGAGCTTGGCGCGCCGGGTCGCGAGGAGGTCCTCGCGAAGGTCGTCGCTCATGCGACTGACTCTACTCGGGGCTCGGGCTCTCAGAGCCCGGCGTCGATCTTGGTGATCTTGAGCTTGCGCGCGGGGCCGCGGGGGACCTGCACGGACACGATGTCGTTGCGCTTGCCGCCGATGAGGGCACGGCCGACCGGCGACTCGTTGGAGAGGCGCGGCGGGGTGGCGGCGGGATCGGTCTCGGTGGAGCCGACGATCATGTACTTCAGGGACTTGCCCGTCTTCTCGTCCTTGACGTGGACGATGCTGCCGATGCCCACCACGTCGGTCGGGACGTCGGACGGGTCGACCACGGTGGCGGCGCGGAGCTTCTCCTCCAGCGCGGCGATGCGCGACTCGAGCATGGCCTGCTCGTTCTTGGCGTCGTCGTACTCGGAGTTCTCGGCGATCTCGCCGAACTCGCGGGCGGTCTTGATGCGCTCGGCGACCTCGCGGCGGCGGATCGTCGACAGGTGTTCAAGCTCCTCGTTGAGCTTGTCCAGACCATCGGGGGTGAGGATGACGTCCTTGGGCATGAATTCTCGCGAGATGCGGGGCGTGTGGGCGCACGTCCCGGTGACAAAAAACCCGCACGTCCCGAGTGCGGGATGCGCGCTGTCCGAGCCGCGCGAGCGCAGGAGGATAGCAAGGCCGGACACCCTTTCCGGGACTCGTTCCCGCAGGCGCTCCGGCGGGGTTCTCAGGCCGGCGCGCCGGCCGGCTCCCGAAGCGCGCGCAGGATCGCGCGGGCCTCCTGGACCGTGTCCGTCTGCTGCAGGGCGGCGCCGGTCGCCTTGGGCGGATCCAGCGGCCCCAGGTACCAGGGGTACACCTTGCGCAGGTACCGCCCGGCGCGCTCGGGGCCCAGGTGCTCGGTGATGGCGTCCATCATCCAGTCCAGCTCGTCGAGGATCTCCTCGCGGGTGGGCGGCTCCTCACGGGTGCCGAGCAGCTCGCCGAACAGCCACGGGTTGCCCAGGCCGCCCCGCGCCAGCATCACGGCGGCCGCGCCGGTGTCGTCCATCACGGCCTGGATCCCGGCGGCGTCGTTCATCCCCCCGGTGAGGATGACCGGCACGTCGAGCGCCTGCACGACCTCGGCGGCCAGCGCGTAGTCGGGCGTGCCCTTGTGCTGGACCTGGGCCGAGCGCGGGTGGAAGGAGATCGCGGCCACGCCGGCCTCCTCGGCCAGGCGGCGGGCCAGGTCGGCGCCCTCGACATCGCCCTTGCGCTGTCCGGAGCGCAGCTTCACGGTCACCGGCAGACCGCTGCCCTCGGCGGCGGCGCGGGCCACCGCGACGGCGGTGTCGGGGTCCTTCAGCAGGGCCGCCCCCGCGCCGGTCTTGCACACCTTGGGCACCGGGCAGCCCATGTTCAGGTCGATGATGTCGGCGCCCGCCTCGGCCACGGTGGCGGCCGCCGAGCGCATGATGTCCGGGTCCTGGCCGAAGAGCTGGATGGCGATCGGGCCGCCCGGGCCGGCCACCCGCTCGTCCGCGCTGATGCGCAGCAGCTCCACCAGCGTCTTCTCGTTGCCGTAGTGGATCGCGTGGCTGGAGACCATCTCCGACACGACCAGGCCGGCGCCGTGACGGCGGGCCTGCAGGCGCACGCACCAGTTGCCGATGCCCGCCAGCGGGGCGAGCACGACGCGGTTGGGCACGGTGAGGGGGCCCAGCTGCCAGGGGGTGGTGAGGTCGGTCATCCCCCTGAAGGGTAGAGCGGGCGAGGCCCGGCCACGGTGGTCCCTACGCCGAGATGTCGCGCCGGCGCATCAGGTGGATGCCCGCCAGCAGGAAGACCAGGCAGTACCCGAGCAGCAGCAGCCCGCCCGGGAGCTGGTCGAGCGTGTGGCTGGGGCGGTCGACGGAGGCGTCGCCCAGGGCGCTGCCCGCGCCGCCGGGGCCGTACTCGGTGATCCAGTCGCCCACGGTGGGGATGATCCCCAGCAGCGACTCCAGGACGAAGAGCCACACCAGCGACCCCACGATGGCGCCGACCTGGTTGCGGACGACCGCCCCCACCCCCACGCCGAGCCCGGTGTAGAGGACCACGCCCAGGACGCCGCCCAGGATCGAGTACGCGACCTCACCCGAGGCGAAGTCGGTCGAGACGCCGCGGGCCGACAGCAGCGCGAGCACCAGCAGGGTGCTGACGCCGACGCAGGCCAGGCCCAGGACGAGGCCGACGACGAGCCCGGCGCCGAACTTGCCGAGGGTGAGCCGCACGCGGTCGGGGACGGCGAGCACGCTGGAGGTGATCGTGCCGTGACGGAACTCGGTCGTCACCGCCAGGATCCCGATGACGAGCGCGAAGACCTGGGCGAAGCTGCCGATCCCGAGCAGGTCGACAGGGCGCGCCGGGTCGCTCCCGATGTCATTGGGGTCGGGCGTGAAGTCCGTGGCCAGCGCGGCGGCGACGGTGATGAGCAGCACGATCGCCAGCGCGGAGAGGAACAGTGCGTAGAAGGTGCGGGTGGTGCGGAGCTTGAACAGCTCGGAGGAGACGATGCGGCTCATGAGGGCACCTCGGCGTCCGCGGTGTCGGTGAGCTCGAAGAACACGTCCTCCAGGGACTGGGACACCTGCGAGAGCTCGGAGACGACGATCCCGCCCGCCGCGATCAGGCGGCCGATCTGCTCGCCGGTGCGGTCGGCCACGATCAGCGCGCCGTCGGTGGCGGTGACGGCGGCGCCGTCGGCCTCAAGGGCGGTGCGCAGCCGGTCGATGTCGGGGCCGGCGACCTTCATGCCGCCCTGGCCACGGGCCATCAGCTCCTGGATCGGCGCCTGGGCGATCGAGCGTCCCTTTCCGATCACGACCACCTCGTCGACCGTCTGGGCGATCTCCGAGAGCAGGTGGCTGGAGACGACGATCGCGCGGCCCTGGCCGGCCAGGTGGCGCAGGAAGTCGCGCAGCCAGCGGATGCCCTGGGGGTCCAGGCCGTTGGCGGGCTCGTCCAGCACGAGGATCTTGGGGTCGCCCAGCAGCGCGGCGGCGAGGCCGAGGCGCTGGCGCATGCCGAGCGAGTAGCCGCCGGCGCGGCGGTTGGCGGCCTCGGTGAGGCCGACCATCTCGATCACCTCGTCGGCGCGCGCGGTCGGCAGGCCGGCGGCGCGGGCCAGGCCCACGACGTGGTTGCGGCCGGTGCGGCCCGGGTGGAACTTGCCGCCGTCGAGCACCGCGCCGACGGTCCCGAGCGGATCGTCGAGCTGCGCGTATCCGCGGCCCGCGACGGTGGCGTCGCCGTCGGTGGGGGCGGCGAGGCCCAGGAGGACCCGCAGCGTGGTGGTCTTCCCGGCGCCGTTCTGGCCGAGGAAGCCGACGATGCGGCCGTAGTCGACGGTGAAGGAGAGATCGTCCACGGCCAGGACGGGGCCGAACCGCTTGGTCAGGTGGGAGACCTCGATGGCGTGCGTCACCGGTCGCAGTCAACCAGACGTGCCGGTGGTCGCGGACGCCAGGAACGGGCCGGGCCCCGGGACGAGGCTAGATCGGGGAGGGCGAGAAGAAGAAGAACCAGGCCTCGAACGCGATGACGCCGAGCACGACCGAGGCCACCAGGATCCGCTCCACGGCGCCGAGATTGGCCCGCTTCTCCTCCGGTGTCTCGCGCTCGCCGCGCATGCTCCGCAGCCAGGGCGACGTGCGCCGCTTGGCCTCGGGCCGGTCGGTGAGGTCGTCGTAGGCCGCGGTGAGCCGGGCCAGGACGTAGACCAGCGCGCCCTCGGCCAGTGCCAGCACGAACACCACCACCACGAGCGCGGTCATGCTGAGCGTCTTGTCGCCGTGGAAGTGGGCGCCGACCCAGACGGCCAGCAGCGGCGCGCCCGTCCAGATGTTGATGCTGGCCAGGGCGATGGCCGCGGCGAGCAGGATCCGTCCCAGGATGTGGCGCTGCGAGGGCTGGGGCGGGCTCTCAGCCGACATTGCGGGCGTGAAGCAGCCGCAGGCCCTGGAGGGTGAGGAGATCGTCGACCGCGTCGATGGAGGTCGTGAAGGGGACGATGTGGTGGGCCAGCCCGCCGGTGGCGATCGTCCCGGTGTCCTGGCCGAGCTCGTCGCGCAACCGGCCGACGATCGCGTCGACCTGGCCGGCGAACCCGTAGACGATGCCGCTGCGGATGGCGTCCACCGTGGACTTGCCGATCAGCGTGCGGGGCGGGGAGAGGTCGATCTTGGGGAGCTTGGCCGCACGCTCGGTGAGCGCCTCCATGGAGATCTCCACGCCCGGGGTGATGATCCCGCCGAGGTACTCGCCGTCGGCGCTCACCGGGTCGTAGGTGATGGCGGTGCCGAAGTCCACGCAGATGCAGGCGCCGCCGACGCGGTCGAAGGCGGCGACCGCGTTGACGAGGCGGTCGGCGCCGATCTCCCGCGGGTTGTCGTAGCGCAGCGCCATCCCGGTGCGGATGCCCGGGCCCACCACGATCATCTCGTGGCCCAGGTAGCGGCTGGCCATGGCCGCCCACTCGGGCCCGAGGGTGGGCACGGTGGAGGACACGATCGACGAGCCCAGGTCGGCCAGGCCGACGCCGCGCAGCTCCAGCAGGGAGCGCAGGGCGGCGCCCAGCTCGTCCGCCGTCGACTGGCGGACGGTGGCGAATCGCCAGTGTTCGACCAGCCGCTCACCGTCGAACGTGCCGAAATGGGTCTGCGTGTTCCCGACGTCGACGACCAGCAGCATGAAGGCGCAACCTATCGACATGGACGGTCTAGTGTTCACGCCATGAGCGTCTCTTTGACCGTCGTCCACGGCTCCCACCCCTGCGTCACCGTGGAGCTTGCGCTGCAGCGCAAGGGCATCCCGTACAAGACGACGGAGCTCCCGCCGCCGCTGCACGCCGCCATCCAGCGCGTGCGGACCGGCAAGCGCACCGTCCCCTCGATGGTGCTCGACGGCGAGAAGGTCAGCGGCTCGAGGGCGATCCTGCGCCGCATCGACGCCTACGTCCCGACCCCGCCGCTCTACGGCACCACCGACGCCGAGCGCATGCGGATCGAGGCGGCCGAGCAGTGGGGCGACGAGGACCTGCAGGCGCTCGTGCGCCGCATCCTGTGGCCCACGCTGGCCCGCAGCCCCGCGTCGCTGGGCTCCTTCTCCGAGCACTCCAAGCTCCCGCCCATCCCGGCCCCGGTGCTCAAGGCGATGGCCCCGGTCGTGACCCGCGTCGAGTTCAAGCTCAACGCCACGAGCCAGGACCAGCTCGCCTCCGAGGTCGCGGCGCTGCCCGCCGCGCTCGACACGGTGGACGGCTGGCTGGCCGACGGCACCCTGGGCGGCGAGGTGGTCAACGCCGCCGACCTGCAGATCGCCCCGAGCATCACGCTCCTGCTGACGATCGAGGACCTCGCCCCCCTCTTCGCCGGCCGCCCCTGCGTGGCCTGGGCCCGCGGCCTGGTGACACAGCAGGACGGCCACGTCCCGGCCGGCGTGATCGCCGACCTCGTCCCCGCCTAGCCCGCGACGGAGAGCGGCGGGCCGTGGCGGCGGACGCCCTCGTCCAGCGGGAGCGCCGCCAGGGCGTCGGCGACGCGGTGGCCGTCCGGCGTGACGAGGTCGAAGTCCAGCTCCAGCAGCGGGATCATCACGAAGCGCCGCGAGGTCGCCTCCACGTGCGGCAGGGACAGCCGCGGTGAGCGGTAGGGCTTCTCGCCGAGGAGGATCAGGTCGATGTCGACCGGCCGGGGCGAGTGCCGGGGCAGGGACGGGTCGCGCCCCTGCCGCAGCTCGATCTCCTTGGCCACGTCCAGCAGCGCCTCGGGCTCCAGGTCCGTCTCGATCCGCACGCACACGTTGAGGAAGGTGGGCTGGTCGAGGATCTCCCCCACCGGGTCGGTGTCATACACCGACGAGGACGCCGTGACCGCCACGCCCCGGGCCCGCAGCGCGTCCACCGCGCCCTGCAGCTGGGCGCATCGGTCGCCCACGTTGGAGCCCAGCGACAGGTAGCCCGTCATGCGGCGGGCGGGGTGAAGGGCGCGAGCAGCGCGAGCTGCCGCGCCTGGCCCAGCAGCACGCCGTCGGGCGACCAGATCTCGCAGTCGCCCTCGAAGAAGCCCTGCGCAGAGGTGCTCGCCGACATCCGGATCATGAGAAAGGCGGCCGGGTCGAGCCCCTCCGGCGGCAGGTGGTCGCGGATGTGGACGGTGTAGTCCAGGGTCGGCGCCCGCACCGGCGTGGTGGTGCGGGTGAAGGGCGCGGGCAGCCACGCGTCGAGGTAGGCCACGGCGGCCAGGGCGTCGAACGGGCGCGGGTCCTCCAGGCGGATCCAGCCCCCGGACAGGGCGATGTCGGCGCCGGAGAACATCTCCGGGCCGAGGCAGGGCTTGACGAGGTAGCGCGCGGCGATCGGCGGCATCTGCTCGTGGTGGGGCCGGGTCGGGACCTCGTCGGCGGGCGGCAGCTGCGGCGGCGCGGTGGCGAAGTCCAGGGCCACCGGCTGGTCCAGGGCGGCGAGGGCGATGCCCAGCGCCATGAGCCGGCCGTCCTGCTCGGCGCGGACGGTCAGGTTGGTGACGCTGCGCCCCAGCCGCTCGGCGACGACGGTGATCCGCAGCTCGTGCCCGGCGCGCGGCGGGCGCACGAACTGCACCGAGAGCGACCGCAGCCGGCGCTCGGCCTCCGGCACCTCCTCCAGCACCGCGCGGGCCAGGATCGCCGCGACGTAGCCGCCGTTGGGCCCGCCCATCGGCACGGCCCAGTCCGGCGAGCAGACGGCGGTGTACACCCCGCCCCCCTGCGGCGCGACGGCCGTGTCCGCGTCGAAGCGGTGCGTCACCCCGGCAGCCATCGGCTCAGTCGCCGTGGTCGACGCGGGTGCGGTAGATCTCGACGGAGACCTCGTCGACCGTGAGGGCGATGGGCGGCTCCGGCTTGGCGGCCTTGACCCACACCTCCTCGGCGCTGAAGTCGCGCAGCAGCCGCTCGGCGACCGCGGTGCACAGCCGCTCCAGCGTCTTGTCCGAGCGCTGGGTGGCCACGAGGGCGACCACGTTGCAGACCGCCCCGTAGTCGACGGTGTCCTCGATCCGGTCGGTGACGGTGGCGTCGCACTCGGCGACCTCCAGCCGCAGGTCGAAGACGAGCCGCTGGCCGATCTCCCGCTCGGCGTCGGTGACGCCGTGGTGGGTGTAGAGCGACAGCCCGGAGACCTCGATGGTCACCCCGTGCTGGGAGACCCCGCCGTCGTCGGTGAAGTCGTCGTCCAGGTCGTCGTCGTGTTCGCTCATGGCGCGGCCAACGTAGCAGCCGCGACGGTGAGGGCCTGGACCACCGGCTCGACGTCGTGGACGCGGAAGACGCGGGCCCCACGCTGCAGGCCCAGCACCTGGGTGGCGATGGTGGCCGGGACGCGCTCGGACACCGGCCGCCCGGTGAGGCGGCCCAGGAAGGACTTGCGCGACGTGCCCAGGACGACGGGGAAGCCCAGCGCCACCAGCTCGTCCAGGCGGCGCAGGAGCGTGAGGTTGTGCTCGAGCGTCTTGCCGAAGCCGATCCCGGGATCGATCTGCACGCGCTCCGGCGGGATCCCCTCGGCCACCGCGAAGGCCGCGCGCTCGGCCAGGAACGCCTTGACCTCGTCGACGACGTCGACGTAGTGGGGCTGCTCCTGCATGGTGCGCGGCTCGCCGAGCATGTGGGTCAGACAGCACTCGCACCCGGCCTCGGCGACCAGGGCGGCCATCCCGGGGTCCTGGCGGAAGGCGGTCACGTCGTTGACGTAGCGCGCACCGCCCCGGACGGCCTCACGGGCCACCTTGAGCTTGGACGTGTCGATCGAGACGGTGTGGCCGTCGGCGGCGAGCTGCTCCACCACCGGCAGCGTGCGGCGCAGCTCCTCGGCCGCGCCCACCGGCTCGGCCCCGGGCCGGGTGGACTCCCCGCCGATGTCGAGGATCTGCGCGCCCTCGGCGGCCAGTACCCGCCCGTGCTCGATCGCGGCCCCGGTGTCGAGCCACCGCCCGCCGTCGGAGAAGGAGTCGGGCGTCACGTTGACCACGCCCATGACCGTGAAGGAGCTCATCGCCCCGGATCGTACGGGCGCACCGCCCGCGGCGGAGGCCGGGGCGGGTCCCGCACGGGGCATCCCGCCGCCGTAGGATCGCCCGATGACGACGACCCCGCGCCTCTGGTCCTTCCGCACCTCCCCCTACTCGGGCAAGGTCCGCTCGGCCTTCCTGGAGAAGGACGCGCCGCTGGAGCTCGTGGAGATCCACCCGCTCAAGCGCCCGGCGCGGCTCAAGGAGCTCAGCCACGTCGGCCGTGTCCCCGTGCTGGAACTGCCCGACGGCGCGATCCGCGAGTCGCTGATCATCTGCGAGTGGCTCGAGGAGACCCATCCCGAGCCGCCGCTGTGGCCGGCCGACCCGGCGCTGCGCGGCTGGGCCCGCGGCTGGGCCAAGTGGATCGACGAGACCGTGGTGGCCGACTACTTCCTGGGCATGCGCAAGTGGGCCTTCGGCAAGGCCGACGACGACCCGGACGACATCGTCGAGCAGCTCCACGGCCGCCTGGCCCGCCGCTGGCCCGTGCTGGAGGAGGCCCTGGGCGCGCACGAGGGCCCGTGGCTGACCGGCGAGCAGTTCACCTACGCCGACCTCAGCGGGATGCCGGTCGCCGTGCGCATCGGCGAGTGGACCGAGCACCTGGTGCCCGCCGGGGACGCCCATCCGCGCGTGACCGCCTGGATGGAGGCCCTGCGCGAGCGGCCCAGCGCCGTCGGGATCGACAGCGCGGGCGACGAGGTCCTGAAGGGCTAGCTCAGGTTCGGCTTGTCGGGGGAGTCGATCCCCCGCGTCTCGACGGTGCCGCCACCGGCCAGCCCCGGGCGGGGCAGCGGGCGGGGCGCGTCTCGACCGGTCTCACCGGCGGGCAGCTCGGGCGTCGCCGGCGGCAGCGCCGGGTCCTCGTCGGGCCCGAAGACCTCGAGCTCGGACTTGCCGGCCAGCAGGGCGATGAACTCGTCGGCCTCGATCGTCTCGCGCTTGAGCAGGACGTTGGAGATGGACTCCAGCGAATCGCGGTGCTCGGTGAGGATCTGGCGGGCGCGCACGTGGGCGGACTCGATGAGGCGGCGGACCTCGTCGTCGATCTCGCGGGCGATCTCGTCGGAGTAGTCGGCCTGGGCGGAGAACTCGCGGCCCAGGAACGGCTGGGTCTGGTCGTGGCCGAAGACACGCGGGCCGAGCTTCTCGCTCATGCCGAACCGCATCACCATCTGCTTGGCGCTGGCGGTCACCTTCTCCAGGTCGTTGGAGGCGCCGGTGGTGATCTCGCTGAAGACGATCTCCTCCGCGGCGCGGCCGCCGAGGGTCATGGCCATCGTGTCCTGCAGCTCCGCGCGGGTGGTGAGGAACTTGTCCTCCTGCGGCATGGAGATCGTGTACCCGAGCGCCTGGCCGCGGGAGATGACGGAGATCTTGTGGACCGGGTCGGAGTGCTCGAGGAAGTGGCCGACGATCGCGTGGCCCATCTCGTGGTAGGCGGTGATCAGGCGCTCCTTCTCGCTCATGACCCGGGTCTTCTTCTCCGGGCCGGCGATCACGCGCATGATCCCCTCCTCCAGCTCCACCTGGGTGATCTCGCGCTTGCCGTGGCGCGCGGACAGCAGCGCGGCCTCGTTGACGAGGTTGGCCAGGTCGGCGCCGGTGAAGCCCGGGGTCTGGCCGGCGAGGGCGTCGATGTCGATCTCGCGGGCCAGCGGCTTGCCGCGGGTGTGGACCTCGAGGATCTTGGCGCGCCCCTTGCGGTCGGGGCGGTCGACGACGATCTGGCGGTCGAAGCGGCCCGGGCGCAGCAGGGCGGGATCGAG
The DNA here is from genome assembly GCA_964642225.1 of uncultured Solirubrobacteraceae bacterium. Taxonomy (GTDB): domain Bacteria; phylum Actinomycetota; class Thermoleophilia; order Solirubrobacterales; family Solirubrobacteraceae; genus JBBQCW01. Next base: position 12,130 of record CAZXNX010000036.1, read on the forward strand.
GATGTCGGGGCGGTTGGTGGCGGCGATGAGGATCACGTTGTCCTTCATCTCGAAGCCGTCCATCTCGACGAGGAGCTGGTTGAGCGTCTGCTCGCGCTCGTCGTGCCCGCCGCCCATGCCGGCGCCGCGGTGGCGGCCGACGGCGTCGATCTCGTCCATGAAGATGATGCAGGGGCTGTTCTGCTTGGCCTGCTCGAAGAGGTCACGCACGCGGGAGG
>CAZXNX010000037.1:0-12275 GCA_964642225.1 uncultured Solirubrobacteraceae bacterium
CCGCGCTGGAGGAGCTCGCGGCCGACCTGGCGTTCGCGCTGCGGGCGATCCGGGCGATGGACACCGCGGTGTCGGCACGCAAGGCCGCGGAGGCGGCCGCCGACTACCTGCGGGCGGTGACCAGCGCGATGGCCGAGGGGCTGTGTGCCATGGACCGGCGGGGCACGGTGACGTACGTCAACGAGTCCGCGGCCGACATGCTCGGCTGGACGGTCCAGGCGCTCCTGGGCCGCAACGCCCACGACACCTTCCACCCGCGGGCCTCGGACGGCACGCCCGTGCCCGTCGCGACGTGCCCGGCCGCCTCGTGCGCGGCCGAGGTCGTGGACCGGGGCGGGCTGCGGGAGGCCTTCGTCCGCCGCGACGGCTCCTCGCTCGACGTCGTGGCCAGCGTGGCCTCGTTCACCACGGAGGACGGGGAGCGGGGGACGGTGGTGGTGTTCAACAACGCCGAGGAGGTGCTGGCGGAGGAGCTGCGCCGCGAGCGGGAGCTGGCCGAGCTGTCCTGGGTGGGCCGCCTGCGCGACGCGCTGGCCGAGGACCGCCTCCTGCTCTACGCCCAGCCGATCGCCAGCGCCGAGACCGGCGCGACCCTCGGGCACGAGCTGCTCCTGCGCCTGCGCACCCCGGACGGCGCGATCGTCCGGCCCGGCGAGTTCCTCCCCTCCGCCGAGCGCTACGGGCTGATGACCGAGATCGACACCTGGGTCCTGCGCCAGGCGGTCGCGCTCGCCGCCGCCGGCGTCCCCGTCGCGTTCAACCTGTCCGGCGCGTCCCTCGCCGACCCGCGGGTGATCGACGAGCTCCGCCAGGCGGTGCAGGCGGCGGCGGTCGAGCCCTCGTCGCTCGTGGTGGAGATCACCGAGGCGGCCCTGCTGGGCTCCCGCTCGGCCTCACGGCAGGCGCTGGAGCGGATCGCCGCGATCGGCTGCCGCGTCGCCATCGACAACTTCGGCACCGGGTACGGCGGGCTGACCAACGCCAAGCAGTTCCCGATCGACATGCTGAAGATCGACGCCGAGTTCGTCCGCGACGCCGCGACGAGCGAGGAGAGCCGCAGCGTCGTGCGGGCCGTCGTCGCGCTCGCCCGGGGCCTCGGCCTCACGACGGTGGCCGAGGGCGTCGAGGACGAGGAGGCGCTCGCGACGATCCGCGGATGCGGCGTCGACCTCGCGCAGGGATACCTCGTGGGCCGCCCGGCGCCGCTGGACACCCTCACCGCTCCCCCCACCTGATCCGGCCGGGGGCCGCGCCCCCTACTGCTCGTCGACCTCGCCGCGCCGGGCCAGGCGGGCGCGCATCTGGACGGAGAGGGACCGCAGGCCGGCGCGCTCGTCGCCGTCGAGGAAGCCGAGGGCCAGCAGGATCAGCGGGATGACGGTGGCGACCGCCGCCCGGGAGAAGAACCCCACCACGCCGTAGGTCGGCAGGAGGAGCTCACCGGCGACGGCCAGGCCGCCGATCACGGCCAGCAGCACGAGCAGGCGCCCCCATTCGAACGGCACCGTGAAGACCCGCCGCGTGAGCAGGTGGACGACGAGGAGCATCACGAGGTAGGCGGCGCACAGCGCAATGCCCGCGCCGACGATGCCCAGCGGCCCGGTGAGCCACACGAGCACAAGCACGTTGACCGTGAGGCCGGCGACGGCGCCGGGGAAGGTGCGGGTGGTGACCTTGGCCCGCCCGGCGATGGTGACGAACACGAGCAGCAGGCCGTAGAGCGACCAGCCCAGGGCCAGCCAGGGCAGCGCCGTGTGCGCCTCGTAGAAGGACGGGGCCGCCAGCAGCCGCACGAGCCACCGCCCGAGCAGGACGATGGCGGCGACGACCAGGCCGGTCGCCAGCACGTAGTAGGTGGTGACACGGGCGTAGAGGCGCTTGGCCTGCTGGTCATCGGTGATCGAGTAGGCCAGCGGCGGCCACGCGTACTGGAAGCCGCGCACCGCCACGATCACCACCGTCGCGAGCTTGACCGCCAGCGCGTAGAGGCCGGCCTCCCCCGCCCCCTGGGTGTGCAGGAGATAGGAGCGGTCCACGACGTTGAGCGCGTAGGTCGTCCCCTCCGCCGGGACGGTGGGCACGCCGAACTCGAGCATCGGCCGCAGCGACGGCCGCGCGCGGCCCGGCAGCCGCAGCACGCCGACCCGCCGGCGCAGCGTCCACCACAGGCCCAGCAGCACCAGCGCCGACGCCCCGTAGTTGCCGAGCAGGTACCCGCGCGCGCCGCCGTCGCGCACCACCACGAGCACGATCGTCAGCGTGACGGTGAGCACGACGTTGCCGCAGGAGGCCAGCAGGTAGGCCCGGCGCCGCTCGTCGACGCGCAGCAGCGCGTAGGCCATCTCCAGGTTGGTGAAGGCCCACAGCCCGAGCAGGCCGAGGTACATGAGGTCCGGATCGCTCTGCCCGATGATGAGGCGCGACATCGGCTCGGCGAAGACGGCGAAGATCGCCACGGCGATGGTGGTGGTGACCGCCACGAAGAGCGTCGCGGTGCGAGCCAGGTCGTCGCGGCGGTTGCCGTCCTCGTCGTCGAAGTACAGCCGCACGAACGCCTCGCCCACCCCCGCGCGCAGGAGGATCGAGCTGAAGATGATGAACGTCAGCAGCGTCTCGGCGTAGCCGTACTCGGCCTTCGTCAGATGGCGCGTGTACAGCGGCAGGGTGACGAGGGCCAGGAGCGCCGAGAGGATGGCCGAGGCCTGGTACGCCCCGCCGCTGGCGACGAGACGCTTGAGCAGTGCGGCCACGTCGTGCACCGTATCGCCGCGGGCGGGGGAGCCACGGAGCGATAGCGTCCCGCCCATGGCCGACGCGCCCCTCTGCCTCCTGCTGCTCACCCGGCCGCTGGAGTCCTTCATCCTGCGCGATCAGGCCGTGGACCTCCTGCACGCGCCGGGCGTGATCGCCGTCGATCCGCCGCGGGTCCCCTACGGTGCGCTGCTGCGCCTGCCGCCCGCGGCCGCCGACCGGGTCGCGACCGGCCAGGCCCGGCGTCTGCGCAAGGCTCTGGGCGACCGCGGCCGGCCCAAGGTGGTGGTCATGTTCCACGCCGTCCAGTACCCGCTGGCCCGAGCGCTGCTGGACGGCGAGCCGGACGGGGAGCTGTGGTACTCGCGCTGGGACCGGTACGAGGAGGCCTACGACGCGGGGCCGCGCCAGCGCGCGCGGCTGGCCGAACTGCACGTGGAGGCGGCGACCCACAGCGCGTACACGTTCGCGGTCAGCGAGGAGCTCGTGCGCCTGGAGCGCGAGGCGGGGCGCGAGGCCCACCTGGTGCCGAGCGCCGCCGACGCCTTCCCCGCACCGGAGCTCGAGCCGCCCGCGGCGGGCCCGCCCCCCACCGACCCGGTCGCCGTGTCCCTCGGGTACCTGGGCTGGCGCACCGACTGGGCGCTCCTGCGCGCGGTCGCGCAGGAGATGGACGACCTCACCCTGCACCTCGTGGGCGAGTGGCAGGACGGCGAGTGCGCGGGCGACGCGGACTACGTCGCGCTGCGCAAGGCCACCAACGTCATCTGGTACGGGCGCCGGCCCGACGAGGAGGCGGCCCTGATCATCCAGGCCGCCGACGTGGGGATCATCCCCTTCACGCAGACCCCGTTCAACGACGCCGGGCTGCCCAACCGGATCCTCAAGTACGCGCGCCAGGGCCGCCACACGGTCAGCCCGCCGCTGGCCGGGGCGCGCACCTGGGAGCGGGCGGTGACGTTCGCCGACGGCCCCGCCGCCTTCGCGCAGGCGCTGCGCGGGTACGCCGGCGCGCGGGCCCACCCCGACCTGGAGCTGCGCGCCTGGGCCCTGGCCCAGACCGCGCGGGCGCAGAACGCCCCGCTGTGGGACCGCCTCGAGCAGCTCGGAGTCGATGTCGATGCCTGACACCACGGGAACGCCCGCCCGCCTCGTCATCGCCGGGGCCGAGCGCCTCGACGACTGCCGCGCCCTGTGGCTCGTCCTGCGCGACCACCACGGCGCCACCGATTCCCACATCGGGGCGCTGCGCGACGACGAGGACTCGTGGCAGCGCGCCCGGTCCGCCTTCGGGGCGGGCGTGTTGCGGGGCGAGGGCTTCGTGGTGCTGGCGCAGGAGGACGGCCGGCCCGCCGATGCGCCGCTGGCCTGCGCCATCGTGACCGTCAAGGGCGGCTCGCCGACCTGGACCGCCCCCGACACGGTCGGCGAGGTCGAGGTGCTGGCCGTCGACCCGGCCGCCCGCGGGCTCGGGCTCGGTCGGGCCGTGCTGGACGCGGTGCAGGAGGAGCTGGAGCGCCGCGGCGTCACCGAGCAGCGGCTCGTGGTGACGGCCGGCAACCTCGGGTCGCAGGCGTTCTACCGCGAGCTCGGCTTCGAGACCTTCGCGCTCGTCATGCGCCGGCCCTAGGGACCGGTCAGCGTGCCCACGCGGGTGGCGATGATGTTGGCCTGGGCCACCTGGGGCACGCCCGCTCCCTGCTTCAGGCAATGCAGGTCGACGGCGCGGGCGGTCGCGAGATGCACGGTGCTCGTCATCGAGAGCGGGATGATGTCGCCGGCCACCGCCGGGATGTTCTGGGCGGCGTCGCTCTCGAGGCTGCAGATGATCTGGGTGCCGGCGCCGCCACTGCCCAGGACGTTGGCCCGTGCGGCCACGACGTAGTCGCCGGCCGGGAGCTGCGGGGTCGCGACGACCTGCGCGAAGCTGCCCGTGAGGTTCTGCAGGGCCCCGCCCTTGGTGGCGGTGTAAGCGTCGGAGGGCCCGGTGGCGCCCGTGTCGCCCTTGGGGCCGGCCGGCCCCGTCGGCCCGGAGAGCAACGTCCCCTTCTTGAGGTCGGCTGCGGTGAGCGACCCGTTCTTCACCTTGGACGACGTCACCGCGCTCCGCTTGATCTTGGTCCCCGTCACCGCGTTCTTCCTGAGCTGCGTGGCGCCCACCGAGTTCTTCGGCAGCGACGTCGCGGCCCAGGAGATCCCGCCGAGGGCGAGGAACAGGGCAAGGGTCGCCGTCACGTTGGCGTACGTCAGGCGCTGGCTGATGGACCGGAGCACGGGGGCCTCCTACGAGTGGGTATGCGCCAAGCATAGGTCCCGCCGGGCGCCGCCGTCGCGGCGGCCCGCCGGCACCGGTCAGGCGGTGCTCGCGTTGGCGATGCGCACGCTGACCCGGTTGGGGTCGGTGGAGGTCCAGCGCTCCTTGCGGCAGCCGGTGCTGGCCAGGCTGACCTGATCGGGCGCGCTGCGGGCGCCCTCGGTGAGCCGGACGGTGACGCGGGCGCCGACTGGGCAGTGCGGGTCGTTGGAGCTCTCGATCTTCCCGCTGAGCGTGAGCCGGGGGCTGGCGCTGCTGCGATCGAGGGAGGCGAACTCCATGCGCATCCCCAGGCGCAGGTCGACGCCGTCGGGGATCTCGTCGATCGCGATGACCTGCGTGTTGTGGGAGGCGCGCCCGCTCGTGTATTCCCGCTCGTCGGGGTTGACGTCCCCGATGAACACGCCGGTGCCCGCGCCGCCGGTCTGGGTGCGGATGGTGGTGTGGCCGTCGGGCAGGCCGCGCTGGGTGAAGCGGAAGCCGACCAGGTAGGCGCCGTCCCGCTGCGTCCCGTGCACGGGATGGTGGTTGGCGCACACGAGCCGGCAGTCGTTCCAGAACCCGCTCGTGATCCGGGACCGCTTGCGGTAGAGCTGCATCGAGCCGCACAGCGAGTTCTTCTCCGCCGCCGGCGTGTAGCCGCAGCCCCCGGCCGACTCGACGTCCCGCGGGTCGATCGCCAGGTGCACGTCGCGCGTCCCCTTGAACGCGCCGGTCCAGGTGCCGTCCAGTGCCCAGTAGTACTGCGTGCGCCCCTGTGCGTCGGGCGAGAGGGAGGCGGCGCGGTAGGTGTCGAAGAAGCGCAGCTTCCCGTAGTTCGTCTCCCACAGCCCCAGCCAGCGGTGCACGTTGGAGGAGCGGGGCGGCGTGCGGGCGAGGGCGTCGGCCGCCAGGGCGCCGCCGATGAGGCAGACGAGGAGCAGCGGCAGCACGGAACCCCCACGGCGCATGGGCCCACGGTGCCGACATGGCGACGGTGGGTCAAGTGGTGGGACCTGGACACACATCGTGCTCTGCGAGTAGGGTCGGCCCATGTTCCGCAGCGTCGTCGACTTCCTGCGCCGGTGGACCGGCTTCTACCCCGTCTCCTCCCACATCGAGGGCGTCAAGGAGCACGAGCAGCCCTCCGAGGCGATGCAGGTGGGCGAGGGGCACGTGCGCCTGCCGGACGGCACGTGGTTCCACGGCGGCCCGCACGGTGGCGGGCACGGCGGAGGCGGGGTCTAGCCTCCCGTCAGGGGCAGGAGAGGTACGCGGCGAACTGCGTGCCGGTGACCACGCGGCGGAAGCCGGGGTCGGGCTTGGCCGTGGAGCGGTCGGCGCCGTCCGCGTGCCCGTAGCGCTTGAGCGTCTTCTCCCCCACCGTGACGATCGCCACGCCGTGGGCGCGCCGGCGGTCCGAGCGGGCGCCGACGGCGTCGGCCGGCAGGTCCAGCAGCCAGCGCGTGTCGGGGACGAGGCGGTAGTTGGGGAAGGTGATGGGCCCGCAGCGCCGGCCTGCCGTCACCGCGGGGCTCTGCAGCACGGCGACGAGCGACTGGTGGGTCGAGCGGATGTAGCGCAGCTCGGTGAACAGGTGATCGATCACCGTGAAGCGCACGGCCACGAAGGCCACGCCCGCCACCGCGCCGACCACCATGATGCGCGCCCAGCGCCGGCGCACGACGCCCTCGTGCCCCTCCCGCGAGCGCTCGGTGAAGCCCAGGACGCAGAAGCCGGCGAAGAGGCACAGCGCCACCGACGGGACGGTGAGGTATCGCGGCAGGATGGCCAGGCCGGCCACGCCCGTCCCCACGAAGGTCAGCGCGCCCGCCCCGAACAGGGCGAAGGGGACGTGCAGCGACCGGCGGGAGCGGTCGCGCGCGGCGAGCCACATCCCGATCACCCCGGCCAGGGCCACGGGCGGGCGGGCCGTCTCCGACAGGAAGGAGACGAAGTTGCCCGGGACGTGGGCGATGCCGCGCTGCCGGCCGAGCGCGTCGGCCAGCGCCGAGGTGGCGTGCAGCGAGTACAGCGCGTCCCCCGTGACGGCCAGGTCCACGGCGGCCCACACGACGGGGGCCGCCAGCACGAGGAGCAGCAGGTCCCACCGGCGCCAGCCGCACCACAGCCAGTAGAGCCCGGCGATGACCCACGCCTCGGGGCGCAGCAGCCCCGCCACCGCGAGCAGCCCCATCGGCAGCATCCCCGCCCCGGACGGCGCCCGCGCCCCGCGCGCGGCCGGCCGCTGCGCCTCGGCCGCCGCCGCCCACAGGACGAGGGCGAGGAAGGGCACGTCGACGTAGGCCTTGGCCGCGAAGAGCAGCAGCGCGAAGCTCGACCCGGCGAACAGCGCACCGGCCCTCCCCGGCCACTCACCGAAGCACGTGCGGCCCAGGCGGTAGCAGGCCCACACCAGCGCCACCAGCGACAGCGAGGTGAAGAGGACGAGCACGCGGTCGGCGTCCGTGCCGAACACCGCCCCGAGCACGGCGCAGATCGCCACGTAGAGCGGGTGCTCGGTGGGGGCGGCGTAGGCCTGGAACGACGGGGTGACGCCGTCCAGCAGCTCCCGGCCCCAGACGAGGTGGTAGTAGGCGTCGTAGTTGGGATACGTGGGGACGAGCGCCCACAGCACGACGGTCGCGACGGCGAGGATGCCGAAGACGGTCAGCTCGCGGCCGCGGCTCACGCCGGCATCTTCCATCCCGCGGGCGCCGGCATGACGGGCTCGGGCTCCGGCTCGGGCGGCGGGCCGTCGCCGTCCTGGCCGTCGTCACCCGTCGGCTGCTCCCCCGTGCCGGCCCGCGCGGCGAAGGCCACGCCGGCGGCCAGCAGCACCCACGCCAGCGGGTCCTCGAGGAAGGCGGCGTAGAGCATGGTGTGCACGAGCAGGGCCACGAAGGCGGCCGCGATCGCCGCGCGCACGGGGTCGCCCCGCGCCGGTGGGGAGCCAAGCAGCGTGATGAGCGCGAGCACGACGAGGGCCACGTAGAGCACGAGGCCGATCACCCCCTGCTCGGCGGCGACCGTCAGCGGGATCGTGTGCGAGGCGGAGGCGACGCCGGCCGACGACGTGTTCTTCTCCGCCCGGCGGTACTCGCGGGCGAACCCGCCCGAGCCGTGCCCGACGATCGGCGCGGCGGTGAAGAGCCGCACGCCGCCGGCGATCAGGTCGGCGCGCCCGCTGGTGTCCTTGTTGTTGCTGATGTCCAGCCGTACCGTGCTCCCGGCGGCCAGCAGGAAGACGAGCCCCACGACGGCCAGCGTGCCGACGATCCCCAGCACGAGCTTTGTCCGCCAGCGCAGCGCGGCCAGGACGACGAGGCCGGCGAGCAGCGCGGTGAAGCTCGACTGCGACAGCGTGAGGACGAGCCCCGCCCACAGGTAGACGAGCAGGACGGCGCCGATCACCGCGTTGCGCACGCTGCGGGTCCACAGGACCGCGGCGATGACCCCGAGGATGACCACGGCGAGGAAGCGCCCGTAGATGTTGGGGTCGAAGAACAGGGAGTTGACCCGGAAGTACTCCGAGAACTGGTTGGAGCTGATGACCTTGGGGTTGAGCAGGAGCGTGCGCGTCTGGTACTCGACGAACCCGATCGCGACGAAGGCGGCCGCGAGGGCGACGGCGACGAACAGGCACCGCTGGGCCAGCCGGGGCGTCCAGCGCACCCGCACGAGGACGGTGTAGAGCAGCGCGAAGGGGACGTAGAAGAAGACGACCTGCTCGAGCGCGTGGCTGAAGTCCACCGAGTACGACGCCTGCACGGCGTAGACGACCACGTAGGCCATCAGCGCCCACTCCACCAGCGGGGCGCGGCGGTCCTCCCCGGGGGTGCTCTCGTCGATCCGGCCGGTCAGCCGCGGCCAGATGTGGGCGAGCACGCCGGCGGCCATCACCGCGTACAGCGGGATGAGCAGGTTGGCGGTCGAGCCACCCGCCGAGATCGGCACCCGGAAGGGCAGGGCGGCCGCGGCGGCGAGCACGAGCCACGTCGGCCGGCGCAGCGAGAGCCAGGCGGCCAGGACGATGATGCCGACCGCGATCACCACCGCGGCCCCGCCGAACGCGGGATGGTCGCGCAGCGTCTGCAGCTGACCCGAGTCCCAGATGTGGGAGAGCAGGATCACCGGCGTGAGGACCAGCGCGCCGAGCATCGCCGCCGCGCGCGGACGGGGCGCGCGCACGAGCACGGAGGCGGCCGCCAGGAGGGCGACGATGATCAGCGGGACAGCAGAATCCACGTGTTCCTCAGGAGCTGGGTCAGCTCGGTGTCGGAGGCCAGGCGGGCGGCCATCCCCGGGATCGGGAACCGCACCACGACGCCCTTGCCCACCCGGGTGGCCAGGATCACCGGGCGACCGGCGTCGCCGCCGATCACCGCGCTGGCCAGGACCGGCCCGCCCTCGCCCTTGACCGCCGGGTCCGCGAACGGCTCGACGCCGACGAAGGGGCCGAACTCGCCGCTCGTCCCCGAGAACAGGGAGATGCGGTCCTCGCCGACGGTGAGCTTGGCGGGCGCGGTCTGCACGCGCACCGGCGGCGCGCCGAAGAGGTCGGTGTCGGTCGGCTGGGTGGGGTCGCGCGCCTCGCCCTGCGGCGAGACGGTGACGAAGCGCCGCAGTGCCCCGACCCCGAAGGACGCCAGGTTGCCTCCGTCCCGCACGAAGCGGCTGAGCCGCCGCGACAGGCGGTTGGGGAGCCAGCGGGCGGAGCCGGCGAGCAGGACGCCGGTGTGGCCCTTGAGGGTCGGCCCGACCCCGGCCTCCAGGGCCACGTCGGTGGTGATGTCGTAGCGGCGCCCGGCGCGGTCCAGCGCGGCCACGAGCGGAGCCTCCTGCCCGGCGAACCCGGTCGGCAGGCCGTTCCCCGCGAAGACGCGGCCGAGCCGCACCGGCAGGCCGGCGGTGAGCGTGTTGGGGCGCCCGTCGCCGTCGTCGTCGACGGGGTTGCGGCCCTGCCAGGAGAGGAAGGGCAGGACGACGAGGACCTTGTGGGTGGCGGCGGACTGCACGGCCAGCGGCGAGGAGGCCACGCGCCGCGGCCGCTTGGCGGTGGTCACCCGCAGGACGTCGAGGGCCGCGTCGCCCTTCGGCGCGCGCACCCGCAGGATCGGGGTGGCGCCGCCGCCCTTGCGGATCGGCGCGCGGGCCACGCGGCGCAGGGTCCAGGTGTAGTCGCCGCCGCGGGCGTCGATCCCGAACGTCGCCCGGCGACCGGCAGCGACCGGGAGCGTCGGGGGCTGCACGCCCAGGTAGCGCACGGTGACCCCGCCCCGGCCCGGGAAGCGCTCGCCGTACCCGGCGAAGGGCAGGCCGCCGATGCCCAGCGGCACGGAGGTGCCGACGTTGCCGGCCCGGTCGGTGACCTCGGCGACGACGACGTAGGTGCCCGCCGGCGCGGGGCGGGCCGGGGTGCCGGCGGTGCCGTTCCAGGTGAAGGTGCGGGTGCGGCGCCGCAGCCGCTGGCGCTGGATGAGGGCGGGCGGATGCGCGGGGTCGCCGGCGGTGCGGAAGACCATCACGTGCAGGCGCTTGCCCGGGGCGCGCAGGCCGACGACCGCCGGCCTGCCGTCGGGGCGCGGCAGGATCTGCGGGCCCGTGCCGGCGGCGATCACCCGCGGGTGGGGCGGGATGGTGTCGAGCACGATCGGCGTGCCGAGGGTGAGCGTGCGGCCCCGGTTGCGCAGCGTGACCCGCACGCGGTAGACGCCGTTGATGACCCGGCGGCGGCTGTCGTTGTTGCCGTTCCACCGGTAGTGCAGGGTCCGGTAGCGCCGGACGCTGTCGTCGCCGGCGATGGTGCGCACCACGTCGCCCTTGTCGTCGACGATCTCGACGGTGATCGTGTCGTCCTCCTTCAGCCCGAAGCTGATGCGGGCGACGTCCTTGGCCTTGTCGCCGTTGGGCGAGAAGAACGGCGTGGCCTTGGGATCGAGGATCACGGCCGGGGCGCTCTTGAGGCGCTGGGCGACGAAGAAGGCCGCACCCGTGGCGACGGCCAGCACGGCGAACGCCACCGCCCCGATGCGCGCCGCCGTGGTCGGGCTGCTCATAGGGTGACCAGTGAGCCGTTCGGCACGGTGATGTCGTGGAAGCGCTCCAGGCTCGCCGGGTACGGGCCGTCGCGGTGACAGAGCGCCACGCGGATGACGCCGCGGTGACACACCACCAGGGCGGGGCCGGCGGGGTCTGCGGTGCGCTCCACGTCGCGCAGGCCGGCCACCACCCGCTCGGTCTGCTCACGCAGGGACTCGCCGCCGGGGAACCGCCATTCCCCGCCGCGGTGGTAGGCGGCCCACCCCTCCGGGTCGTCACGGGCCACGTCGTCCATCATCAGCCCGGTCCAGTCGCCCGTGTCCGTCTCGGCGAAGCGCACGTCGAAGGCGGGCTCCAGGCCGATCGCCGCCGCCACGATGCCGGCGGTCTCGGCCGCGCGCGGCACCGGGGAGGCGAAGAGGGAGCGGATCGGCGGGTCGTGGGCCACGACGACCTGCGCCAGCTCCGCCGCCTGCTCGCGGCCGAGCGCGTTGAGGGCCACCGGCCCCTGACCCTGGAAGCGCCGCTCGCGGTTGTCGGCGGTTTCGCCGTGCCGCGCGAGGAGGATCATCGCGGCTCGGGTCAGCTGATCTGGTCGGCGCCGACGACGACGACGACGTTCGCGGCCGGGCCGGCCACCGCGCTGATGCTCGCGTCCATCGCCTTGACCGACGTGGCCGGCAGGCCCAGGACGCCGGCCACCTCGTCCGCCGCGGCGCGCTGCCCGTCGGCGAAGTAGATCGTGGTGGTGGCGACCGGCTTGTTCGGCGCGTCACCGGTGGTGCCGGGCTTGAAGCCACTGCTCGTGAGCTTGGTGGACTTCGTCGCCGCCAGGCCCGTCGTCGTGGTGCCGTTGAGGACCGCGACGGTGGTGGAGCCGCGGGAGACGGCGTCGGGCGCGGCGCTCTTCTTCTTCTTCGTCGTCGACGTCTTCTTCTTCACCACGGTGGTGGTGGCGCCGGGGGCCGCGACCTGGTTGGGCGTCGTGGCCGCGTCGTCACCGCCGAAGATCTGGGTGACGAGCACGAACACCACGACGGCCACGGCGATCACGCCGCCGACGATCAGCAGGGTGGAGCGCAGCGGCGAGCGGCCCTCCACGCCGAGCTCGCGCTGGGCCTCGGAGCGGGCCCGGGCGCTGGCGGGCTGGTAGGCGGCGGCCGAGGACGCGCGCAGGGGCGCGGCCGAC
>CAZXNX010000038.1:0-274 GCA_964642225.1 uncultured Solirubrobacteraceae bacterium
CCCGGACAGGCGCGCTCGGGGATCGGCGGGTACTTCGGGTACGCCGGGTCGGTGCGCGAGCGGCCGCACAGCGAGAAGACCGAGCCCCGGGTGTTGGGGACGAGCTGCTGGTGGGCGCAGGCGGCGCACAGGCCGGCCGGCGGCGGGGCTCCTGGCGGCACGCGCCGAGGGTACCGACCGCCCCGCGTCCCCCTCGCCGAGAGTCACCTTTGTGGGCCCCACCGCGCCCCACGGGTCTCACGGCGCCCGTTCGGGGGGGGGGGGGGCCACATAG
>CAZXNX010000038.1:284-12203 GCA_964642225.1 uncultured Solirubrobacteraceae bacterium
CGGCGGCGGTGGCGGGTGGTGGGGCGCCATTTCGTTGCGCGAGCAACTACAATGGAGGGCGATGGCAACGTTCTGGCGACTCCTCGGGTTCCTGCGCCCCTACCGGCGCGGCGTGATCGCCTCCATGATCCTCGCACTGGCGGCCATGGGCATGACCGTCCTCATCCCCTGGCTCGTCGGCCGCGGCATCAACCGCATCGACGCCGGGGACAAGGTCGGCCTGCAGACCTTCGCCGTCGTCGTCGTCATCGCCGGCATCCTGCGCCTGGCCCTCACCGTCTACCGCCGCCTCGTGGCGGGCCAGGTCTCGCTGGGCATCGAGCAGACCCTGCGCGACCGGGTCTACGGCCACCTGCAGGAGCTGGAGCTGGGGTTCTTCGACCAGAACCAGACCGGCCAGCTCATGTCGCGGGTCACCGTCGACCTGCAGGCCGTGCGCTTCTTCCTCGGCTACGGCCTCATCTTCATGATCCAGTCGGCGCTGACGATCGTCCTCGCGTCGGTGGCGATGATCATCGTGGAGCCGCGCCTGGCCGCGCTGTCGCTGCTCCCGGTGCCGTTCGTGATCTGGGTCGCCTTCCGCTACGGCCGCCAGGCCCGCCCCGCCCAGCAGGAGGTCCAGCAGCGCATCGCCGAGCTGACCGCGGAGGTCGAGGAGAACATCAGCGGCGTGCGCATCATCAAGGCGTTCGCCCGCGAGAAGCGCCAGCGCGAGCGCTTCGACACGGGGGTGGACCGGGTGTTCGACCAGGCGATGATCACCACCCGGCTGGCCGCCTACTACAACCCGCTGATCGGCTTCCTCCCCCAGCTCGGCCTCGCCGTCGTCCTCTTCCTCGGCGGCCGCATGGTCATCGACGGGACGCTGGAGCTGGGCTCGTTCGTCGCCTTCTACACCTACCTGCTGATGCTGCTGGGCCCGATGCGCATCCTGGGCATCTCCCTCGGCATGGCCCAGCGCGCCACCGCCTCCGGCGCGCGCCTGTTCGAGATCCTCGACCGCGAGCCGCGGATCGTCTCCGCCGACGACGCCCGGCCGCTGCCCGCCGGGAACGGCCACGTGGAGTTCGAGCACGTGACGCTGCGCTACGCGCCCGGCGGTGCGCCCGCCCTCACTGACCTGACGATCGACGTGGCCGGGGGCACCACCGTCGCGCTGGTGGGCGCCACCGCCTCGGGCAAGACCTCGCTCGTGCAGCTCATCCCCCGCCTCTACGACGTCAGCGAGGGACGGGTGCTCGTCGACGGCGTGGACGTGCGCGAGCTGGAGGTCGGGTCGCTGCGCTCCGCCATCGCGGTGGTCAACGACGACCCGTTCCTGTTCAGCGCCTCGGTGGCCGAGAACATCGCCTACGCCGACCCGCACGCCAGCCGCGAGGAGATCGAGCTGGCGGCCAAGCGCGCCCAGGCCTGGTCGTTCATCTCCCGGCTGCCCGACGGGCTCGACACGCGCGTCGGCGAGCGCGGCCTCAACCTCTCCGGCGGCCAGCGCCAGCGGCTGGCGATCGCCCGCGCCTTCCTGGCCGACCCGCGCATCCTCATCCTCGACGACGCCACATCGGCGGTCGACGCCTCCACCGAGCGCGGCATCAAGTCCGCGCTGCAGGAGGTGATGGCCGGCCGCACGACCTTCATCATCGCCCACCGCCTCTCCACCATCGCGCTGGCGGACGAGATCATCGTGCTGGACGACGGCGAGCTGGTCATCCACGGCTCCCACGACGAGCTTCTGGAGGTCAGCGACCTCTACCGCGAGATCGTCGCCAAGGGCCTGCCCGACCAGGTCTTCCTCACCCGCAACCCGGTCGAGCGGGAGGTGGCGGGGCTGTGAACTTCAGGGCCCGTCGCGCCGACGTGCGCCGCCGCATGAAGGGCACCTCCGGGCGCGGGCGCAAGCTCGGCGGTCTCGTGCGCCTGCTGCGCCCCTACCGCGGCCGCGTGATCCTCATGTTCATCGCGCTGGTGCTCGGCGTCGGCGCCTCCCTGGCCCCCGCGCCGCTGGCCGCGATGGCCATCGATCAGGGCATCACCAAGGGCGACGTGCAGGCCCTGGACTGGATCGTCGCGGCCTTCGTGCTCAGCGCCCTGCTCGCCTGGGGCATGACCTACGCGCAGACCTACCTCACCGGGTGGATCGGCCAGCACCTGCTGCAGGACCTGCGCCGCCAGATCTTCGGCCACCTGCAGAAGCAGCCGGTCGGGTTCTACGAGCGGCGCCCCGCCGGCGTGCTCATCTCCCGCATGACCAACGACATCGAGGCGCTCGACTCGCTGGTCACCGACAGCGTGGTGACGCTCTTCCAGGCCTCGCTGACCCTCATCGGCACCGTGGTGATCCTGATGGTGCTCGACATGCAGCTGGCGCTCATCACCTTCCTGATCTTCCCGATCATGTTCGTCGGCTCGCTGCTCTTCCGCGTCGCCTCGGCCGACGCCTACCGGCGCACGCGCGAGACGATCGGCGCGATCACCGTCTACCTCCAGGAGTCCCTCTCGGGCATCCGCGTGGTCCGCTCGTTCGCCCAGGAGGGCCGCCACCGCGAGGCGTTCGGCGAGCTCAACGCCACCAACCGCGAGGCCAACCTCACCACCGTCAAGCTCAACGCCGCCTACTTCCCCGTGGTGGAGATGGTCAGCGCCCTGGCCACCGTCGCGGTGCTGCTGGTCGGCGGCTACCAGGTGATCAACGGCGAGATCCTCATCGGCGTGCTCGTCGGGTTCGTGGCCGCGCTCAACGGGTTCTTCGAGCCGATCAACCAGCTCTCGCAGGTCTACACGACGTACCAGTCGGGCATGGCGGCGCTGGACAAGATCTTCGAGCTGCTCGACGAGGAGCCGACGATGGTCGACAAGCCCGATGCGCTGGAGCTGCCGTCGCTCAAGGGCCGCATCACCTTCGACGACGTGTCGTTCGCCTACCGCAAGCCCGACACCGGCGAGACGCGCTTCGCGCTGCAGGACGTGTCGCTCGACATCCCGCCGGGCAGCACCGTCGCCCTCGTCGGCGCGACCGGCGCCGGCAAGTCGACGTTCGCCAAGCTCGTCGCGCGGTTCTACGACCCCACCAGCGGCGCGGTGCTCGTCGACGGCCACGACCTGCGCGACATCGCGCTTCCGTCGCTGCGCTCGCAGCTGGGGATCGTCCCGCAGGAGGGCTTCCTGTTCAGCGGCACGATCGCCGAGAACATCGCCTTCGGCCGACCCGACGCCACCCACGAGGAGGTCGTCGCCGCCGCCCGCGCCGTGGGCGCCGACAGCTTCATCGAGCGGCTGTCCGGCGGCTACGACATGGAGGTCGGCGAGCGCGGCGTGCAGCTCTCGGCCGGCCAGCGCCAGCTCCTGGCCTTCGCCCGTGCCCTGGTGGCCGACCCCCGCATCCTCATCCTCGACGAGGCCACGGCCAACGTCGACCTGCACACCGAGAGCCGGATCGAGGAGGGCCTGCGCCGCCTGCTCGCCGGCCGCACGGCGATCGTCATCGCCCACCGCCTCAGCACGATCCGCCAGGCCGGCCGCATCGTCGTGCTCGACCAGGGCCGCGTCGTCGAGCAGGGCACCCACGACGAGCTCATCGAGGCGCAGGGCGCCTACTGGGGCCTGTACCGCGATTGGGCCCAGCAGGCTGCGGCCTGATTTCCGCAGGGGCAACGCATCCCCCGGGGCGGGTTGGATATCGTCCCCGGAGTCGATTGCGGGATGGTGTAATTGGCAACACGCCAGTCTCTGGATCTGGAATTTGGGGTTCGAGTCCCTGTCCCGCAGTGAGCGGCGCCGACGCGGCGCCGCACCTAGAGTTCGCCGTACCGGGCCCGCCTTGCGCGGGCCTTTTTCATGCCTGACGCCGACGGGCCGTCAGCGACGGCGGAGCGGCCGCCGCAGCAGGGCGGCCATCACTCAGATCCCCACCCGGCGGGCGAGCTCCGCGGTCGACGTCTCGGCCGTCTCTGCGGCGGTGACCGCCTCGGCGGCGTCGCCCTGGGCGTCGTAGCGGGCGAGCGCCCGCCAGCCCCAGAAGATGAAGGAGCCGAGCGCGAGCAGCGCGACCTCCCGCAGACCCTGATGCAGGCTCCACCCCGCCAGCAGCGCGACGACGAGCACGAGCCCCGCGATCACGAGGAGCTCCCGGACGGCGGCCTGCAGCAGGTCGCGATTCACCATGCCCGGAGTCTCGACACTCAGGCGGCCCTCATCACGCGACCGGGCGGGCCAGCTCGTCCTCGATCCGGGCGAGCTTGGCAGCGAGGCGCTCGCGCTCGGCGGCCACGGCCGGGTCGCCGAAGCGCGGATGGTCCGGGTGGGCCAGGTTGTGCAGCTCGTCGGGGTCCTCGAGCAGGTCGTACATCTCGTGCTCGGTGGGATGGCTGCCCTCGGCGTGGAAGTAGCGCGCGTACTTGAAGCGCGGCTCGCGGATGCAGCGGATGCGCTCGGCCGCGCCCGGCACGACCTCCTTCAGGAAGCCGGTGCCGGCGTGCATGTCGTCGAAGGTGAAGAGCACCTCGTCCTGCACGGGGCCCGCGTCGGGGTCGCGCAGCAGCGGGGTGAGGTCCGTGCCGCGCAGGCCGGCCGGCGGCTCGACGCCCAGCACGCCGGCGAGGGTCGGCATGAGGTCCACGAGGGAGGCCGGGTGCTCGCACGCGCGGCCCTCGGGCACGAGCAGCGGGTTGGAGATGATCAGCGGCACGCGCAGCGTCTCCTCGTACACGTTGAAGGCCTTCTGCCGCAGGCCACCATGGGACATCGCCAGCTCGCCGTGGTCGGAGAACCGGACGACGACGGTGCTCTCACCCAGGGGCGTCGGCGTGCCGTCCGGCGCGTAGAAGGTGTCGATGATCGGGGCGATCTGCCGGTCGATCTTCGCGGTGAGGTTGGCGTAGAAGTTCGCGTATTGACGCTGCTCCTCGGTGGTCTGCAGCGGCCCGACCGCCATGTCGATGCCCACCCGCATCATCGCGTGGGCGGTCGGCTTGTGGTTGGCGGCCAGGTCCTCGTCGACGCTCGGCGGCAGCTCCACCTCGCCGACCAGGTCCTCGGGGCGGTAGTCGTCCTGCCAGTCCCGCGGGAACGCGAGCACGTCGTGCGGGTTGACGAGCGAGATGACGAGGCAGAACGGCGTCTCGTTCCCGGACGCCGCCCGCTCGCGCAGGAACTCGAGCGCCTGCTCGATGTAGTCGGCGTCGTGGTCGGCGCGGCCGCCGCCGAAGTTCTTCGGCTGCGTGTCTCCGCCGGAGTCCGGGGTGATCCAGCCACCGAAGCCGTAGGCCGCGAGGTCCTCGGGGCGCACATCCTCCCCGCCGTCGGGCCCCTTGCTGAGGTGCCACTTGCCGCGGTACTCGACGTCGTACCCCGCCGCCCGCAGCATCGTCGCCAGGTTGGGCAGCTGCGGGTCGAGCACCGTCTCCGACGGGGAGACCGGGCCGGCGGAGGTGAGCGTGTCGATGACGCGGTGCTGGGCGGGCATGAGGCCGGTGAGGAACGTCGCGCGGCTCGGGCTGCACATCGACGTGTTGCAGATCGCCGTGTCGAAGCTCACCCCGTGCCGCATCAGCCGCGCCCGCGAGGGCAGGTGCTCCTCGGCGAAGCCGTCCGGCCAGTGCATCGGCGCGCGCTCCTGGTCGGTGATGATCAGGACGAGGTTCGGGTGCGTCGGCAGGGGCGGCATCGCGCCAGGGTATCCGAGTGACGAGGCGGGCCCGCAACGCGTCGCGCCCGCCGGAGGGGCGGGCGCGAGGGCGGTCGGTCGGCGCCGGGCTAGGCGGTGACGAGCGCGCGGTCGCGGCCACGGCCGCGGGCCAGCTTGCGCACCGGGGCCAGCGCCGTCAGCGCGACGCCGGACACGAGCACGACGCAGGCCTCGACGAAGAGCGAGGCGACGCCGAGCGGCTCGGACCAGTTGCCGATGTCGCCGGTGGCCTGCGGCAGGCCGACGGTGCGGGTGACGATGAAGCCGGCCATGGCCGACAGCGAGATCAGCAGCGCGGCGAGCCACGCCTCGCGGACGTTGCCCCAGATGAGGGCGGCGGCGGTGCCGAGGCTGGCGATGATCAGGCCGACGTACATCCAGCCCATGTAGGGGGTCTCGGAGAACTTGTCGATCCCGTCGAGGACGTGGATCAGGGCCACGCCGGCGAGGCCGACGACGGCGACGGCGCGCGCCACGAGCTGGCGGGCCGCCTGTTCGATGGTGGAGTCGGGTTGCGTGTTCATGGCCGACACGATGAGGCCCGTCCGGTAGGCCCTCGCCTCGTTTCGGTAAAGGTTTGGAAAGGATGCCTTCTCCCCCCTTCCGCGGTGGCGCAGAGCAACTACGATCGATCGCATGCCCCGCCTGCTCCTCGCCGAGGACGACCACGACATCGCCGAACCGCTGGCCCGCGCGCTGCGCCACGAGGGGTACGACGTGCAGGAGGTCATCGACGGCAACGCGGCCCTGCGCGCGGTGCTCGACCGCGTCCCGGAGATCATCGTCCTGGACGTCGGGCTGCCGGGCATGGACGGCTTCGAGGTGTGCCGCGCGGTGCGCGACCTGCACCCGCGCCTGCCCATCCTCATGCTCACCGCCCGCGACGGCGAGCTGGACACCGTGGCTGGCCTCGACGCGGGCGCCGACGATTACGTGACCAAGCCCTTCCGCCTGGCCGAGCTGCTGGCCCGGCTGCGCGCCCTCCTGCGGCTGGCCTCCCCCGCCACCCTCACCACGGGCGGGCTGACCGTCGACAACGCCGCGCGCCGCGTGTTCGCCGACGGCGAGGAGCTGGACCTCACCCCCAAGGAGTTCGACCTGCTCGCGCTGCTGGCCTCCGAGCCGGGCCAGGCGGTGCGCCGCGAGCGCATCATGGACGAGGTGTGGGACCCCAACTGGTTCGGGTCGACCAAGACGCTGGACGTCCACATCTCCGCGCTGCGCCGCAAGCTGGGCGACGCGGCCGACGTGCAGACCGTGCGCGGCATCGGGTATCGCCTCGAGGTCGGCGACGCATGCGCCGACGACTGATCGTCACCACCGCCCTGATCGCGCTCGCCGCGCTGATGGTGGCCGGCATCCCGCTGGGGATCGTGGAGACGCGCCGCGCCCGCAGCGACGAGCTGGCCCGCCTGGAGCGCGAGGCCGACGAGGTCTCCGCGGCGCTGGACGACTCCATCGAGCGCGGCGAGGTGCCGACCGCCGCCCAGCTCACCAAGCTCGTCCCGCCCGGCCGGGCCGTGTTCATCCGTCACCGCGGGGTGCGCGTGCGGGCCGGCACCGTGCCGCCGGGCCCGCTGCTGGTGGGCCACTCGGGCGCCAACCAGGGCACCGCCGTGACGATCGTCATCTCCTCCGACGGCGTCGACGACCGCCAGCGCGACGTGTGGCTGCTGGTGGCGGGGCTGATCGTCGCGGGCACCGCGGCGGCCGCCGGCCTGGCCGTGCTGCAGGCCCGCCGCCTGACCCGGCCCATCGATCGCCTGGTCGCCACCTCCGAGCAGCTCGGCGCCGGGGACTTCTCGGCCCGCACCGGCCCGCTGGACGTGCCCGAGCTGGATCGCGTCGGCCGGTCGCTGGACGACGCGGCCGCCCAGATCGCCCGCCTCGTCGGGCGCCAGCGCGAGTTCGCCGCCAACGTCTCCCACCAGCTGCGCTCCCCTCTCACCGGCCTGCGCCTGCGCCTGGACGAGCTGGCCGTCTACGGCGAGGACCCCGAGACGCGCACCCGCGAGGTCGCGGCGGCTCAGGACGTGACCGACCGGCTGGAGCGCACCGTCACCGACCTGCTGACGCTCGCCCGGGCGGGCACGGCGGGCACCCCGGCCGCCGTCGACCTGGCCCGCCTGGCCCGCCAGCACGCCATGCGCTGGGAGCCGGCCTTCGCCCGCGCGGGCCGCACCCTCGTCCTCGAGGCCGGCAGCCCCGTCCCCGTGCGGGTCACCCCCGGCGGCGTCGCCCAGGCCCTCGACGTGCTCGTCGAGAACGGCCTGCGCCACGGCCGCGGCCGGGTCACCATCACCGCGTCCAGCGATCAGGAGGGCGCCATCCTGGCCGTCGGCGACGAGGGGCCCGGCATCGCCCCCGGCGACGAGGAGCTGGTCTTCGACCGCGACGTCTCGCGCTCCGGGTCAACCGGGCTGGGGCTGTCGCTGGCCCGTGCGCTCGTCGAGGCCGACGGCGGCCGCCTGCTCCTGGCCCGGGCCCGCCCGCCCCGCTTCGAGATCCGCGTGCCGCTTCAGGGCGTGGCGCGCGCCCAGGGCGCGTAGAGCCGCGTCCGGCCGACGGTGCGCACGGTCCGGTTCCAGGAGGCCCGCAGCTCCCCCTGGGGCTGCAGGCCGCGGCGGAGCGCCGCCCCCACCGGGATCACCGTGAAGTCGGGGTGGCGCACCCAGGTCGGCACGTAGTCCACCCGCACCAGCCGGGCGTGGCCGTCGCGCACCCGCAGGCGCAGCAGGGCGAGCAGCCCGTCCTGGGCGCCCGGGGCGCAGCAGGAGGGAGTCTGGTTGGAGAGCAGGTTGCCCTCCCCGAAGACGACGAGCTTGTGGCCGACCAGCCGCACCGGCTGCACGACGTGGACGTGCTGGCCCACCACCGCGGTGATGTCCCGGGACGCCGTCAGGCGCCGGGCCAGCGCGCGCTGGGCCCCGGACGGGTTGGTGGCGTACTCCTCGCCCCAGTGGAGGTTGACGATGACCGCGTCGGCGCCCAGGCGGCGCGCCCGGCGGGCGTCGGCGAGGATCCGCCGCGGGTCGGCCCGGTTGACCGACCAGCGGTGCGGGGCGACCTGGCCGTTGGAGACCGCGGTGTAGGCCAGCAGCGCCACCTTCATCCCCTTGGCCTTCAGCATCACGATGCGGCGCTGGGCGGCGGCCGAGCGGGCCGACCCGGTGTGGGCGATGCCGTAGCGGTCCAGGGAGCGCCCGGTGGCGTCGATGCCGCGCTGGCCGCCGTCCAGCGAGTGGTTGGAGGCGGTGTCGCAGGCGTCGTAGCCCGCCCACTTGATCGAGCGGGCCAGCGCCGGCGGGGAGTTGAACACCGGGTAGCCGGTGAGCCGGCCGGGCGCCATGGGCACCTCGACGTGGCACAGGGCCAGGTCGGCGCCCTGGATGTACGGGCGGATGAGCCGCAGCATCGGGCGGAAGTCGTAGCCGCGGCCGTGGGCCAGGGCGGCGGCCCGCTGCCACACCGGGGAGTGGATGAGGAAGTCGCCGGTGGCGGCGACCGTGAGGCTCACCGTGCGCGGCTTCGGCTTCGGCTTCGCCGGGGTGGTGACGGCGGGGACGGTGGTCGTGGCGGCCGCGACGGTCGTGTGCGGGGCCGGCTCCGAGGCGGTCGAGATGCCATCGGCGCCGCAGCCCGCGAGGGCGGCGAGCAGCGCCGCCGCGAGGAGGCAGGCCGGGGCCCGCCGCATGTCAGCGGCGCCCGTTGGGCGCGAACTGCGTGGTGATGGCGTCCTCGAGCCCGGGATCGAGGACCACGAGCACCTCGTCACCGGCGTGGATGAGCGTGTCGCCCTTGGGCACGAAGCCGCCGCCGTCGCGCAGCACGGAGATGATCAGCGCGCCGTCCGGCAGCGCGATCTCGCTGACCGTCTTGTCGGCCGCGGGCGCGCCCGCGTCCACCTCGATCTCGATGATCTCCAGCTGCTCGTCTCGCAGGTCGAGCAGGTGGACGAGCCCGTAGCTGGGGACCTCGTGCTCGATGAGGCGCAGGATCAGGTCGGTGGCGCTCACGACCGGCTGGATGCCGAGCATGGCGAACCACTGGCGGTTGCGCGGGTTGTTGACCCGGGCGATGACCCGGTCGCACAGGTACTTCTCCTTGGCGACCTGGCAGATGAGGACGTTGTCCTCGTCGTCCCCCGTCACCGCGATCACGAGGTCGGCGCGCTGGATGCCGGCGCGCTCCAGGACCCACAGCTCGGTGGCGTCGCCGTACTGGACGGCGTGCTCGAGCTCCTGCTCGATGGTCAGGTAGTGGTCGCGGTCGGACTCCAGGAGGGTGACCTCGTGGCCCTTGGCGATGAGCTCGCGGGCGAGGTTCCACCCGACCTTTCCGCCTCCGGCGACGACGGCGTACATCAGACGATCTCCTTGATGGCGTCGTCGAACATCTCGATCGCCTTCTGCGTCGGGCAGACGGTCCGCAGCCCCTGCTCGGCGTACCAGGCGGCCCGGCCCGGATCCATCACCCGGGCGATGACGTTCGGCACGTTGAAGCCCTTCTGGGCGATCTGGGCGATCAGGAGGTTGGTGTTGTCGCCGTCGGTGGAGGCGATGAAGACCTCGGCCTGCTCGATGCCGGCCTCCTGCAGGGCCTCGACCTCGATGGCCGTGCCGACGGTGAACTGCCCGCCGGCGTCCTCCCACGAGGTCGGCTGACCGGCGTCGAGGCGCTCGTGCGAGAGGGGGTCCTCGTCCAGCACGCTCACCTCGTGCCCGGCCGCGAGCATGCGGCGAGCGACGGTGGATCCAACCCGGCCTGCTCCGACGACGAGAACGAACACGGCGGCGATGCTACCGGCCCGGCGGCTTGACGTCCTCGCCGGGGGTGGCCGCCACCTTGGGCGCCGGGGCGTCGCGGGCGGGCGCGGTGAGGATCACCGGGCACGGCGCCTTGGCCATCACGTACTTGGTCACCTCACCCACCGCCGATTCGCCGGGCCGGCCGCGGCCGCCCAGCAGGGCGCCGCCGCGGATCCGGGAGGACTCCTCGGCGGCCATGATGATGACCTCCACCCCACGCCGCCGGGCCTCCTCGCAGATCGCCTCGCCGATGCGCCGGGCGCGGACCGTGGCGGTGGCCACGACCACGTCCTCGTACTCCTCGCCGATCGCCTTGGCCCGGGCCAGGGCGGCGCGGGCCTTCTTGAGCTGCTCGGCGGGCAGGGCGGCGTCGATGGGCAGCGACATCGGCACCTCGAGGATCCACACCGCCTCGATGGTCGCGCCCTCGCGGGCGAAGTCCTCCCCGTAGGCGTCGGAGGCCAGGCGCCCGGCCGTCTGCACGATGTCGTCGTCCAGCGCGCCGCCGAAGATCGGCACGAGGATGGAGCCGAACTCGCCCTCGTCCTCGTCCTCGCGGCGCTCGAAGCGCAGCGCGGTCTCCGGGACGGTCACCTGCTTCATCACGGGCTTGCCCTGCGTCTTGCGGTAGACGACGTAGCCGATCGTGCCCAGGACGACCCACGTGGTGCCGACGTAGCGCGCCCCGTCGTGCAGCACGAAGATGCTCGCGAACACGGCCAGGCTGGAGAGGAAGCCGATCACGGCCGGGATCGGCAGCGAGCCGCCCCGGAACGGGACGGACCACGGGATGCGGAACGGCCGCGGGCGGTCGGGGTCGCGATAGCGCAGCACCACGATCGACAGGTGGGCCACGGTGAGGGCCAGCAGCGAGCCGAAGGCGTAGATCCCGGTGAGGAAGTCGAGGTTCTGCGGGATCACCAGCGCCGCGGCCATCAGTCCGCCCAGGGAGATCACCACGAACGGCGTGGACCGGGTCGGGTGCAGGCGCCCGAGCCGGCTGGGGATCTGGCGCGAGGTGGCCATCGTGTAGGCCTGTCGCGAGAGGCCGAGCATGGCCGAGTCGGCCGCCGCCAGCAGCGTCAGGGAGGCGAACGCGGCCACGACGTAGGTGGAGACGTCGGCCACCCAGCCGGTGCTGAAGCTGCGGGTGATCCCCAGCACCGGGGCCTCCAGGTAGGTGCTGCCCAGCGCGGTCTTGCCGTCGACGACCGGCACCGCGGTGAGGGCGACCACGGCGATGCCGACGTAGACGATCATCACCGACAGGGTCGAGGCGGAGACCAGGCGCTGCAGGCCCCTGCGGCCGACGCGGACCTCGCCGGCCAGGCCCGAGGCCGACTCCAGGCCGGTGAACACGACCATGGCGACGCCGAGGCCGAACACCGCCTCCGACCACGAGGGCGTGACCCCCAGCTCGATCGGCTTGGT
>CAZXNX010000039.1:0-8009 GCA_964642225.1 uncultured Solirubrobacteraceae bacterium
TCCCAGATGTGTGTCAGGTGGGCCCCAGCCCTTTTCAGGGGTGGCGTTGCGGCGTTACCCTCGAAGCCCCGAGTCGATCGACCGAGAAAGAGGAGCGCCGGATGTTCGGAGGCAAGAAGAAGAAGGCCGAGAACCTGATGCAGTCGGGATCCAAGGCCGTGGGCACGATCGTCGGGGTGCGTGACACCGGCATGACGGTCAACGACAACCCGCGCATCGTCCTGAGCTTCCGCATCGACCCCCTCGACGGCTCGGAGTCGTTCGCGGCCGACAAGAAGGCGACCGTGTCGCGTGTGGCCATCCCGCAGGCCGGTCAGCGCTTCCCCGTCTGGTTCGACCCGGAAGACCACAGCTCGTTCATGTTCGCCACGATCGACAACGACCAGGGGCGCCAGCAGATCGTCGCCATGTTCGGCGACGCCTTCGGCCCGGACGGCAGCGGTGTCGGCCAGGCGGCCGCGGCGGCTCCCGCCCCGGCGGCGGCGCCCGCGGCGGCCGACCCGATCGAGCAGCTGGCCAAGCTCAACGAGCTGCGGCAGGCCGGCGCCCTGACCGACGAGGAATTCAACGCGCAGAAGGCCCGCATCCTCGGGGGGTAGCGCCGCGAACCGACCCCGGAAATGAAACGACCCGCCGGGAGGGCGGGTCATTTCGGGGGAGGAGAGAAACTGCTATATGAGGGTGGCTCCAGGGGATGGAGCCCGATCCGTCCAGAGGATTACCGCTGGCAGTGCGCTTTCTCGGCGCCGGATGTGTCGCGAATATGCGGCGACAAGACGATGATGCGCCTCCGCGGGCGGATCCGTTGTGATCTCGGTCACAGCGACGCAGAAAACGTCCCGAACGGGCCGAGAAATGCGAAAGGACGGACCGAAGTCCGTCCCTTCGCCCGGTCATGGATCCCCTTTGACTTCAAACGTCCCAGGACTGAGTGTTATTGCCTGGGCGGCGTAACACTCCTGATCCTCGAGGCAGGCCACCGTCCGCAAGGACGATGCGTCACCCGAGTCGTGCTCTCGGCACCAGATCAAGTGGGGGATCCGCCGGACAACGAACGGTAGCACCCGCCCCGAGCGCTGTCGCGTCGCATGGCAGTATCCGCGGCGATGCGCGCCCCGACAGAGCTCACGGCCAGGGTGGTCTACGCGGTGGCCCACACCGTCGTGCTGGGCCGCGAATGCCTGCGCCGCGCGATCCAGATCGAGTTCGTCGATCGCTCCGTCGCGCTCGCGTCGCTGGCCTTCACCGCGCTGGTGCCCCTGGGCGTCGTCACCGGCTCCCTCCTGCCGTCGGTCGGCCGCCGCAATCTGGCGGACTCCATCACCGACCGCTTCCAGCTCGACGCCGACACGGCCGGCCTCGTGCACGACCTGTTCGCCCCGCCGGAGGACGTGCGCAGCGCCACCTCGGCCGCCGGCCTCCTCCTGCTCGTCGTCGCGGCGCTCAGCTTCACCCGCGGCCTGCAGCGGGTCTACGAGCGCTCGTGGCAGCTGCCGTCGCTCGGGGTCCGGGGCACCCCGGCGGGACTGAAGTGGCTGGCCGGCGTGGTGATCTTCCTCGCCGTGTTCGCGGGCACGCGGGCCTGGTTGACCGACCTCGTGGGCCCGGTCCTGGACATCGCCGTCGCCCTCGTCACCAGCGCCCTGATCTGGCTCGTCACGCCGCACACCCTGCTCTCCCGCCGGGTGGCGTGGACCGACCTGGTGCCGACCGCCGTGCTCACGTCGGTGTGCATGACGACGCTGAGCATCGGATCGGTGCTCTACATGCCCCGCGCGATCGCCGACTCGGCCAAGCAGTACGGGCAGATCGGGGTGACCATCTCGCTGGTGTCGTGGCTCGTCGCGGTCGGCTTCGTGCTGGTCGGGTGCGCCGCCGTCGGCGCCGTGCTCGCGGAGCGGATCAACGGGCGCTGGGACCAGCAGTTGCGCCGGATGGTCCCCCGCCTGCCGCGCCGTCATCCGCAGTGAATACGGAGCCACCCATCAGGGGTGATCCTGGTTGCCGGGATGGCGCGTACGCACTAGCGTGAACGCCATGAGGAACACCTGTACGCGCGCACTGGGCGCGACCGTCGCCCTGCTCGGGGCCGTCGCGCTCTTCGCCCCGTCCGGAGCCGCGGCCGCCGGCTCCGGCTTCAAGGTCACCATCGCCGCTCGCTGGTGCCCCACCTACACGGACATCACGGCCAACCGTGCGCGCAACAACATCCAGGAGAGCCTGCGGGACCTGGGCGCGGACACGCCCTACAAGTCCGGTCAGGCGATCGACCCGACGATCGAGGAGAACGTGCAGCCGAACTGCACGCCGATCCCCAACTGGTCGTTCACCCTCGGCAAGGGGTACAAGTCCCGGGCGGTCAACGGCCCGTGGGGCTCGCTGTCGATCGTCACCAACCCCTTCGCCGCCCCGGTGATCAACACGCAGGCCTCGATCCCGCTGCTCAACACGATCGGCCAGAGCACCGGCAAGACGCTCGCCGGAGCGACGACGATCGAGCTGACGCAGGAGCAGCGCGACCTCGCCGCCAAGGGCAACTCCCTGTGGCTCCAGGGCGGCACGCCCACCGACCCGATCCTCAACGTGCCCTACCCGGACGAGTACGGCTTCGGCGCCCTGCGGTGCGCGATCGACGACCTCAACGGCGACAACGTCGAGTGGATCTCCTTCCCCTCCGGCACCACCCACGTCTTCTGTTACGCCTATTACGTCAAGCCGCCGCCGACCAGCGGCACGATCGTCGTGCGCAAGACGGTGGACGCCCCCGCCGGGACGCAGAAGGAGAACTTCCGCTTCACGGGCAACATCTCGTTCAACGAGGACGGCTCGTTCACGCTGCCCTCCGGCCCGGGGAGCACCGGGTCGCAGACCTTCTACCGGGCCGAGACCGGCACCGGGGCCCCGTGGACGTTCGCCGAGCAGGTGCCGGCCGGGTGGACGCTCACCGGCATCTCCTGCACCTCGCGGGACGGCACCAGCTCGACCGTCACCGACCAGTCCAAGGGCGCGACCGCCGTGCGCCTGGGCGCCGGCGACCTCGTCACCTGCACGTACACTGACCGGCTCACCCCGCCCCCGGCCGGGCTGCTGCTGCGCAAGATCTCGCTCGGCGACGTCGGCACCTTCGGCTTCACCATCCTGGGCGACAGCGGGTCGACGACCGCCTCGGCCACCACCACGATCGAGGGGGTCCCCACCGTGGCCGAACCCGGCTCGCTCTCCCTGGATCCCGGGGAGTACGAGATCAGCGAACGGCTTCCGCGCAGCAACAGGGGCAAGTGGAACCTGCTCAGCGGAGAATGCTCCGGCGAGGAGCGCGACCTGCAGCCGCTGCGGCTGACCCTCGAGTCGGGCACCGGCACCGTGTGCACCTTCACCAACAAGTTCGTCCCGAACGGCACCATCCGCCTCTACAAGAAGACGGTCGGCGCGGTCGGCCAGGTCGGGTTCATCGTCTCGCCGCTCTACCACGACCCGCCGCTCAACCTCGCGCAGTCGGCGACCACCACGAAGGAGGGTGAGGCCGTCCTGGCCGAGGGCGATCGCACGTCCAACCTCCCGCTGGGCCGCTACGTCATCCAGGAGACGACACCCACCGAGACGACCGAGGGCGTGTGGTCGCTGGACAGCATCGTCTGCAACGGGCGGACCGTGCCGAGCGAGGGGGGCGACATCACCGTCACCCTGACCGAGAACGAGCCCGACGTCGACTGCACCTACACCAACCGGTTCGACAAGAACGCCAAGCCGCCGGACCCGCCCAAGCCGGATCCCGATCCCACGCCGATCGCGGACCTCGTGGTGACCAAGACGGTGACCCCGAAGACGATCACCCTGGGGCAGAAGGCGACGTACAAGATCACCGTGACCAACAAGGGGCCGTCCGCCGCCACGGACGTGACGGTCGGTGAGCAGCTGCAGGTCGCGCCGGCGCTGCTCTCCCTGCGCGCCACCAAGGGCACGTGCTACCGCAAGGCCAGCCCGCCGCTGTGCCTGCTCGAGACGATCGAGCCGGGCGAGAAGGTCGTCATCACGGCGGTCGCCCGCCCGCCGAAGGCCGGCGTCATCGTCAACCGCGTCGTGGCCTCCACCGCGACCGAGGAGAAGTCGGTGCGCAACAACATCGGGCGGGCGCGCCTGAAGGTCAACACCGGCGGCATCAGCCCCGCCTTCACGGGCTGACGGCTACGGCGGCGCTGGATGCGGTGAGAGTTCGGCCAGGCTCTGGCCGGACACCTCGTCCAGCGACCGCCCCTTGGGCTCGATGCGCAGGGCGATGGTGACGATCAGCGCCACGAGGGTGCAGCCGGCGAGGCCGTAGAGCAGGGTCGACGGCCCGATGTCCTGCAGCAGGATGGGGAAGAAGAAGACGCCGAGCGCCGCGCCGAACTTGGCCGACGCGGCGGCGAAGCCGTGGCCGGCGGCGCGGATCTCTCCCGGGAAGACCTCGGCGGGGAGCGCGTAGGTCGTCGAGTTCGGGCCGGCGTTCATCGTGACGTTGAAGATCACGAACCCGACGACGACGAGGGGCAGGTGAGCGTCGCCGCCGCCGGTCAGCGCGTCGGCCGTCCCGAGGATCGCCAGCGCGATCGTCATGCCGATGAAGCCGGCGATCTGCAGCGGGATGCGGCCGACGCGGTCGACGAGCACGATCGCGATGGCGAACCCGACCGGCAGGAAGATGTCGAGGATGGCGGTGGCCTTCGTCGAGGCGATGTCGTCGGCGATGAAGGTGGTGTTGGCGCCGTCGACCACGAGCGCGGCGATGAGCGTGGGAGTGAAGATGCCGACGCCGTAGGTGGCGATGTCCATGAGGAACCACGGCACGGCGGTGAACACCGTGCGCCGGATCATGTCGCGCCGGAACAGGCGCGGCTGGACGAAGGCCTTGAGGCCCTCGGGTGGCTCCTCGCCCTTCTCGCGGTCGACCCGGGTGACCTCGACGGGGTGCTGCACGAGTTCTTCCGTGACCGTGATCGCCTCCGCCTCCTGACCGTTCTGCGCCAGCCAGCGGGGGCTCTCCGGCACCCTGCGCCGCAGGTAGATGATGAGCAGGGCGGGCACCGCGCCGAAGCCGAGCATCCAGCGCCACGAGTCGACCTCCGGAGCGACCTGCAGCACCACCACACCGACCACGGCGCCGAGGAGGATGCCGACCGCCTGGAGGCTGAAGGCGCCGACGAGCCACCGTCCCCGGCCGCCGCTGGGCAGCACTTCGGCGAGGTAGCTGGCGGCGATCGGGTAGTCGAGGCCGATCGCGACCCCGAGCACGAGGCGAAAGGCGATCAGCGACCAGATGTCCCACGCGAAGACGCAGGCGATCGAGAACACCACGAACAGCGCGAGGTCCAGCTTGAAGATCCGTCTGCGTCCCACCTTGTCGGCGATCGGCCCGAGCAGCCCGGCGCCGATGACGGCCCCGACGATCGCGGCGGCGGTGACCAGGCCCTGCTCGGTTGCCGAGAGGTGGAAGTCCACCTTGATCAGCGGGATGGCCACGCCGATGATGAAGAAGTCGAAGCCGTCGAGCATGATGCCCAGCGCCGCGAGCAGCCAGTAGCGGAAGTGGACGCCGCTGAACGTCGCGTCGTCGAGCGACTCGCCGAGCGGGCGGGCTTGCGGTGAGACCGATGCCGGGGCCGGGACGCTCAGGACGTCCATCAAACCGCCGGGCGCCTTCCGAGTTGTTGTGCTCCCGTGAATCGGCGGCCCGCACGGCGCACCGTGCGTGCGGGGCTACCCTGGACGGGTGCTGTCTGTCGCTCTCGCCGCCGTCATCGCCTTCACGACAGCGGGAGCACCTGTCCCGTCGGTGACCCCGCCGCCGGTCAACGGCACCTTCGACTACCAGATCGGCGGGGCGTACCCGCCGGCCGCGGGCGTGGCCATCGTCGACCGGGATCGCTCCGAGCGGCCCGTGCCCGGCCGCTACAACGTCTGCTACCTCAACGGCTTCCAGGCCCAGCCCGACGCCGCGCGGTGGTGGAAGGCCCGCCATCGCGACCTGCTGCTGCGACGGGGCCGCCGGTACGTGGTCGACACGGGGTGGAACGAGATCCTGCTGGACACCTCGACGGCGTCCCGGCGCCGGAAGCTGGCGAGGATCGTGGGCGCGTGGATCGACGGGTGCGCGGCCGCGGGGTACCAGGCGGTCGAGCCCGACAACCTGGATTCGTGGGCGCGCTCCAGGGGGCGGATCCGGCCGGCCGACAACCTCGCGTTCGCCCGGCTGCTGGCGACGCGCGCCCACCGCGACGGGCTGGCCATCGCGCAGAAGAACGCGTCGGAGGTCGCCCGGCGGGGACGGCAGGCGGTCGGCTTCGACTTCGCCATCGCGGAGGAGTGCCAGCGGTACGCGGGCCCGGCCGGCCGGGAGTGCGAGGACTATCGCCGCTGGTACGGCGACGCGGTCTACGAGATCGAGTACCCCGACGCCGGGGGCCGCGCGAACTTCGCGGCGGCCTGCGCGGCGCGCGGGGCGGACATCGCGATCACCTACCGCGACCGCGACGTCGCCGCTCCGGGCCGCCCCGGCTACGTGTTCGACACCTGCTGAGACGAGGGGGCGCCGCTGTGCCAGGATGGCGCATGCGGCGAACCGTGCTGACCAACGGCCACGTGCTCTCGATGGACCCGGCGATCGGGGAGATCGAGGGCGGCGCGGTGCTCATCGAGGACGACCGGATCCGGGCGGTCGGCCGGGACCTCGACGGGGCCGATGCCGAGGTCATCGACGCGGAGGGCGGGGTGATCATGCCCGGCTTCGTCGACACGCATCGGCACACCTGGCAGACCGCGCTGCGCGGGATCTGCTCGGACTGGACGCTGCTGGACTACTTCCTCGGGATCCGCTCGACGCTCTCCCCCCGCTACACCGCGCAGGACGTCTACGTCGGCAACTTCGTCGGCGCGCTCGAGGCGCTGGACGCGGGCGTCACGACCATCCTGGACTTCTCCCATTGCAACAACACCCCTGAGCACGCCGACAAGGCGATCGAGGGGCTGGTGGACGCCGGGATCCGCGCGACCTTCGCGTACGGCTATTTCGCGCCGCCGCGGGCCGACCCGCACTTCACCTCGCACGCGATGCGCATCGATGATTCCCGGCGCGTCGAGCGTCTCGTGCAGGGTCTCCCGGGAAACCGCATCACGATGGGCGTCGCGCTCACCGAGCCGGGCCTGATCCCCCTCGAGGACACCCGGCGCGAGGTGGCGGCCGCCCGCGAGATGGGGGTGGTCATCGCGACCCACACGGGCTGCATCTGGGGCATGCCCAGCGGCCTGGACCAGTTCGCCTTCCACGGCCTGCTCGGCCCCGACATGGTCCACATCCACTGCAACGCGTGCACGGATCGAGACTGGCAGCACCTGGAGCGCTCGGAGGCGAAGATCTCGGTGAGCCCCGAGACGGAGCTGCAGATGGGGATGGGCCATCCGCCGATCGGCCGGGCGCTGGCCGCCGGCCTCGTGCTGAGCCTCAGCTGCGACGTCGTGTCCTCGAACTCGGGCGACATGTTCACGCAGATGCGGCTGGGTCTGCAGGATGCGCGGGCCCGGGAGAACGACCGTCACCACGCGGTGCGCGGCGATCCCTCGTCCCTGGCCTTCACCGTGCGTGACGCCCTGACCTGGGCGACGATCAACGGGGCGCGGGCGCTCGGCCAGGACGACCGGATCGGGTCGCTGACCCCGGGCAAGCAGGCGGACGTCATCGTGGTCGGCCCGGGGAACGACCGCCTCAACATGCTCGGCCTCGTCGACCCGGTCGGCGCGGTCGTCCAGCAGGCGAACGCCTCGAACGTCCAGACGGTGCTCGTCGGCGGCCGCCCGGTCAAGCGCGACGGGCGCCTCGTCGACGTCGACGTCGCCAAGCTCGCGCGGCTGGTGGACGCGTCCCGGGACGGGATCCTGGCGCGCACCCTCGCCGACGGGCCGATCCTGCCGGAGGTCAAGCCGAGCTTCGACGACCTGGCGCTCGGGCTCCTGCCGAACTTCGACGTGGGGGCGCG
>CAZXNX010000039.1:8109-12157 GCA_964642225.1 uncultured Solirubrobacteraceae bacterium
CGGCCTACTGCCGCGTCACGCCGGTGGCCTGCACGGCGGTGAGCTTGATCGAGTTGAACGTCCAGTCGGGTGACGTCCCCGTCGGGGAGCACTCGATCTTGACCGACGTGGGCGACGCGAGGGTCGTCACCACCTGCAGGCTCAGGTCCGCGTAGATGACCTGGTCCGCGATATTCGGCTGCGCGCGGAACTTCGCCAGGTCGTTCTCGTCCGGCGTGCCGGTGAAGTAGCAGTCGAGGCGCTGGCTCGTCGCGGCGTTGTTGACGCCGTTGAGATGGGCGACCAGCGCCCACGTGCCGGCGGGCAGCGCCAGCGTGGCGAGGACGTAGTTGGCGCTGCCGGTGCTGTGGACGGCCGACGCTGCGGTGGTGTACGTCGCGACCGTCCCGCTTGCGCCGGGGTCGCCCTTGGGCCCCTGCTTGCCGGCGACGGCGTCGAGCGCCGCCTGCCCCGCCGCCTGCTGGGCGAGGGCGCCGAGCTGCGACTGCGCGCCCGCGAGCGCCTGTTGCGCCGCGGCCTGCGACGCAGCCGCCTGTGACTTGCTCGCCGCCTGCTGGCCGGCGTCCGACGCGACGCTGCTGATCTGCCGCCGGGCCGCGGAGCTCAGATCGTTGTAGTCGACCGACTTGGATTGGACCTCGGCGATCTGCTGGCGCAGCCCCGAGCTGAGGTCCTGGGGTTGGATCGAGCCGTTCCTGATCTGCGAGCTGCCGATGCTCGAGACCGCGGCGACCGCGCCGCCGGTGGTCGCCAGGACGAGCGCCGTGATGGCGACGACCATGGATGGTGACGGCAGGCGGCGGGAGGGCATGGCGGGCTCCGTGGACGCGTGGCGGTCCTTGTGAGCGTACGCCGGGACCCTGGTGCGGCCTAGATCGCCAACGCGACACGTTCCGGCGTCTGCATGCTCCCCGAGTGGAGCTAGAGGGACTCGAACCCTCGACCTCCTCGATGCGAACGAGGCGCTCTCCCAGCTGAGCTATAGCCCCGGGTCCCGCAAGTCTGGCACACCGTCGGGTGGCGCGGCGTCCCGTGCGCAGGGGGGATCGCACCGGGGCTGCACGATTGCGCGCCATCGCGTCCTGCCGTGGGCGGGCGGGGTAGGCTTTGCGGTCGAGATGAGTCTTCTGGACGACGCGATTCGCGAACACCTCGAGCTCATGCGCCGTCGCGGCGCGGATGCCGCGGAGGTTGCACGGGCCGAGCGAGAGGCACTGGGGCCCAGCCCCGACGCCGAGGAGGACGCCCGGCTCACCGCCGAGGCCGCAGGGATCATCCCCGCCGAGCCGCCCGCCGAGCCGGTGGCCGACCCCGCCGGCCAGGAGACGCAGATCCTCGCTCCCGAGGACGCGCCCGCCCGCGACCTGTTCGTCGAGGAGCCCGACTTCGGCCGCGACGCCGCCGCCTCCGCCTCCGCGCCGTCCGCACCGGCGATCGAGGCCAACGACGAGCCCGATGTCGGCGAGTCCACCGAGGAGGAGCCGTCCGCCGTCGCGGAGCTGCCCCCCGAGGCGGCCGAGCGCGCCTCGCAGGAGACCGTCGCCTTCTCCCCCGATGATGTCGCGGCCGCGTCGGCTCCCGAGGTCGCCGTCGAGCCCGAGCCCGCGCCCGTTGCGGAGGTCGAGGTCAAGCCCGAGCCCGTGCCGGAGCCCGAGCCGGTCCCCGAGACCCAGCCCGTCTACGAGGCCGAGCCGGTCTACGAGGCGGACCCCGACGTCGAGGACGACGTGCTCGACGTGGAGGAGGAGCCGGTGGCGCCCGTCGCCGCCGAGCCCGAGCCCGAGGCGCAGGAGCCCGAGGACGTGCTCGAGGAGACGCCCGACTTCCTGCAGGAGACGCCGGAGCACGACCGGCTCTGGTTCGAGCAGCGCCCGCCGCGCGACTTCGACTTCTAGACCGGGGTTGGCCGCTACGCGCCGTCCGTCGTCCGCCCGATCAGGCGGGCGACCTCGCTCGCCAGGCCCATGGGGTCGAACGGCTTGGCGATCACGCCCGCCGCGCCCAGCGCGCTGAGGAACTCCCGGTCCGCCGGCTGGATCTTGGCGGTGAGGAAGATGACGGGCACGCTGTCGGCGAGCAGGCCCGAGCGCAGCGCCTCCAGGGTGCTCGGACCGTCGAGGCCCGGCATCATCACGTCGAGCAGCACCACGTCGAAGGCGTCGTCGTCCCGGACGAGCTCGATGGCGTCGGTGCCCGACGAGGCGGTGACGACCTCCCACTTGCCGATGCGCTCGAGGGAGAGCCGGGCGATCGCCCGGATGTCGTCGTCGTCGTCGACGAGCAGCAGGCGCCCGCTCACGGAAGGCCGTCCGTCGCGGGGGCGAGCGGGAGGGTGAAGCGCAGCGTGCAGCCGACCCCGCCGGGGCTCTCGGCCCAGATGCGCCCGCCGTGCCAGCCCACGATCCGCCGGGCGATGGCAAGGCCCAGGCCCGTGCCGCCCTTCTCGCGGGCATCGGTGCCGTCGACCTGACGGAAGCGCTCGAAGATGTGGTCGAGCTGGTCGGCGGGGACCCCGCGTCCGCCGTTGTGCACGGTGAAGAGGGCGTCCGCGCCGTCCCGCCGCACCTCGGCGGTGACCTCGCCGCCGGCGGGGGAGAACTTCACGGCGTTTCCGAGCAGGTTGACCAAGGTCTGGACGATACGGTCCTCGTCGGCGACGACGGTGAGCGGTGCGGGCGTCACGCGCACGGTGACCCCGGCGTCGTCGGCCAGCGACTGAACCGCCGCCAGCGATTCCCGCAGGAGCGTGTCGACGGCGATCGCCGTGCGATCGAGCTCCAGGTGGCCGGCGTCCATGCGCTCGATGTCGAGCATGTCGTTGACCAGCCGCACCAGCCGGTCGGTGTTGACGATGGCCATGTTCACCATCGCCCCGGCCTCGGCGGGCAGCGGTCCCAGGACACCGCCGGCGAGCAGGCCCAGGGATCCCCGGATGGCGGTCAGCGGGGTGCGCAGCTCATGGCCGACGACCGAGATGAACTCGTCCTTGACGCGTTCGGCCGCGACGCGGTCGGTCACGTCCTGGCCGATGGCCACGAGGATGCGCTCGTCGTCGAGCCGGGCATCGGTGATCACGAGCTCCAGGGGGAAGATCGTGCCGTCCTGCCGCCGGCCGTTGACGACCTGACGGAGCCCGAGCTTGGTGGGGCTGCCGTCGGCGGGCTCTCGGGCCACCGAGGCGACGATCCGCTCGGACGAGTGGTCGGCGATGAGCAGGCCGATCGGCTCGCCCAGCAGGGCGCCGGGCGCGTAGCCGAAGCCCTCCTCGGCGGCGTGGTTGACCTGGCGGATCCGCCCGTCTTCGGAGAAGGAGACGATGCCCTCGGCCACGCTGTCCATCAGCGTCCAGACCCGGGCCTCGCTGTCCCGGAGCTGGTCGACCGCGGCGCGGTCGTCGTCGCGGCGGATCTCCTCCTCGACCCACGCGGCCAGGTCGGCCAGCCGCGCGACCTGGCGGTCGTCCAGCTCGTGCGGCGCGATGTCGATGAGGCACAGCGTCCCGAGCGGCTCCCCGGCCGGCGCCTTGATCGGATGGCCGGCGTAGAAGCGCACGTGCGGCGGGCCGGTCACCAGCGGGTTGTCGGCGAACCGCGGGTCCTCGGTGGTGTCCGGGACGACGGTGGCGGCGTCGGGGCGCAGGATCGCGTGGGCGCAGAAGGACACGGCGCGGCTGCTCTCCTGCCCGGCCAGCCCGGCGCCCGACTTGCACCACTGCCGGTCGGCGTCGATGAGCGTGATCGCCGCGATCGGCACCCCGAAATGGTCGGCGGCCAGCCGCGTGATCCGGTCGAACCGCTCCTCGGCGGGCGTGTCCAGCAGGCCGACCCCGAGGAGCGCCCGCAAGCGCCTGCTCTCGTCCCTCGGCACGCCCGCGATCGTCATGGTCGTGTGGACCCTACCGGCGGTTCCTGGCACCCCTGCGATCACGGCGCGCTCGCGCCATCTCCCGAAACCCGGCGCTAGACTCGAAGTCCCGGGGCCATAGCTCAGCTGGGAGAGCGCCTGCTTTGCAAGCAGGAGGTCAGGGGTTCGATCCCCCTTGGCTCCA
>CAZXNX010000040.1:0-11929 GCA_964642225.1 uncultured Solirubrobacteraceae bacterium
GCCCACGCCCGGTCCGGCGGGCGGGCCCGGCCCCCGCGTGGCGCACGACGAGGCGGCCTACGCGTTCGTGGTGGAGGCCATCCGCGAGGGGGAGCTGCTGCACCACGGCGGCCCGCGGGTCCTGGGCGACGAGGACGCCGACCTGGCCCTGCTGGCCGGCGACCGGCTCTACGCGCTGGGGCTGCAGCGCCTGGCCGAGCTCGGCGATCTGGAGGCGGTCGCGGCTCTGGCCGATGTCATCGCCCTCTCGGCGCAGGCCTTCGCGGCCCACGACGAGGACCTCGTGTCCGCCGTGTGGGAGGCCGGGCTGGTGCGCCTGCACCGGGGCGACGACCCGGCGCTGCAGGAGGCCCGGAAGGCGGCCCAGACCGGCGATCCGTCCGCCGCGCATGCATTGCGAATGGCAGCGCAGGAGGCGTTGGCGCGCCCGCACACACCCGGCTGACCCCCCACCGCCGTGACCCGGCGCCCATCCGGGCGACCGAAACGGCGGGATGCGCGGTAGTGTTCCGCCCGCGCGTTTCGACCCACGCAGGAGCCACGTGTCCGACAAGCACCAGACCAAGTCGCAGTACACCACCGACCGCCAGATCCCCGGCGCCTTCGAAGGCGAGACGGTGACCCGGCGTCGGTTCATGACGACGACCACGCATGTGGCCGGTGCGGTCGCGGCCAGCGCCTTCCTGCTCCCCGCCCTGGGCTTCGCCCTCGGGCCGGTGTTCGAGCAGGTCATCGAGAAGTGGCAGGACATCGGTGCGGTCGGCGAGTTCGGGATGAAGGACTACACGCCCAAGACCATCCAGATCACCGACGGCGTCGGTGAGGCCGGTCGCGGCACCGCGTACATCCGCCGCTACAACCCGAAGGTCGACTCGCAGCCGCTGGACCAGTACAACCGCTTCATCGCCATCTCCTCGAGCTGCATGCACCTGGGCTGCCCCGTGCAGTACGTCCCGGCCGCCGAGCGCTTCATCTGCCCGTGTCACGGCGGCGTCTACAACGTCGAAGGCAAGGTCGCCGGCGGTCCTCCGGTCCGCCCGCTCGACCGCTACTACACGCGCGTGCGCCGAGGCCGCGTGGAGCTGGGCCCGAAGTACTCGGTCAACTCGGAGCTGGACAAGTTCTCTCCCCGCGATCCC
This sequence comes from uncultured Solirubrobacteraceae bacterium, assembly GCA_964642225.1. Lineage (GTDB taxonomy): Bacteria > Actinomycetota > Thermoleophilia > Solirubrobacterales > Solirubrobacteraceae > JBBQCW01. Next base: position 1,140 of record CAZXNX010000040.1, read on the forward strand.
GGCGAGCCGCTGGATGGCATCGGGCAGTACCTGTACCCCTCGCGGCCGACGCTTCGCAAAGACCCGAACCAGTCGAACCAGTAGCCCATGCCCAAGCTGCCGAACATCAAGCTCCCCGCTCCGCCGGTCCCGCCGGTGATGAACCCCGCTCCCAAGCGGGCCGGGGCCAAGAAGCCCAAGCCGACGCCCACCGAGGCCGCCACCGGCGCCGGGACGCACGCGGTCGGCTGGATCGACGAGCGCACGTCGCTGTCGGGCGCCGCCCGCTGGATGATGTTCCGGAAGGTCCCCAAGGGGACGAACTGGTTCTACACGCTCGGCTCGGCGACGATGTTCGCCTTCCTCTCCCAGGCCGTCACCGGCGTGTTCCTGGCGATGTACTACAACCCGTCGGTCACCCAGGCCTACGAGTCGGTGCGGTACATCAACAACGAGGCCTTCCTCGGCGAGTTCGTGCACGGCATGCACAAGTGGGGCTCGTCGGTGATGGTCATCCTCGTCTTCGTGCACATGGCCCGCACGTTCTTCTTCGGCGCGTACAAGTACCCGCGTGAGCTCAACTGGGTGATCGGCGTCGCGCTGCTCATCCTCACGATGGTCATGTCGTTCACCGGCTACCTGCTGCCGTTCGACCAGCGCTCCTACTGGGCGACGATCGTCGGCGTCAACATCAACGGCACGGGCCCCCTGGTGGGTCCCTACCTCAACGACTTCCTCCGCGCCGGCCCGTTCTTCGGAGCGACCACGCTGTCGCGGTTCTACGCCATGCACATGATGCTCATCCCGGGCATCATCGCCGCGCTGATCGGGGCCCACCTGTACCTGGTGGCCAAGCTCGGCACGACGGCTCCCCCGTGGGTCAAGGCCGAAGAGGACGAAGCGCTTCGGGAGGAGCAGGTATGAACCGGCAGGAGAAGGAGGAATACCTCCGCGGCTATTCGATCCTGAAGGCGAAGGGGAAGCCGTTCTTCCCGTACGCCGTCGCCAAGGACTCGATCATGGCCTGCGTGGTCATGCTCGCGATCATCCTGATGTCGCTGTTCCTGGGCGCCGAGCTCGGCCCCAAGGCGGACCCGACGACCACCACGTACGCCCCGCGCCCGGAGTGGTACTTCTTCTTCCTCTTCGAGCTGCTGCGCATCATCAAGCCGCCGCAGCTGGTGCCGTTCGCCACCATCGGCATCCCGACGATCTGCATGATCCTGCTGTTCCTGCTGCCGTTCTACGACCGCGGCCCGGAGCGGCGCCCCGAGCGCCGGCCGATCGCGCTGACGTTCGGCATCTTCACGATCTGCGCGATGGGCTACCTGACCTACCTCGGCGCCTCCGCCGGCCCCCCGACCCAGATCGACCTGGAGCCGTCCGCCGCGGTGGTCGCCCAGGGCGCGAAGGTCACCTCCTCGTGGGAGGCGGGCAAGCAGGTCGCCGTGCAGTCCGGCTGTACGGCCTGCCACAAGATCGGTGAGAACGGCAACGACGGCCCCGGGCCGGAGCTGACGGAGATCGGCAACACCCTGCCCCGGCAGGCGATCGCCCGCACGCTCATCAACCCGACGTCGCCGATGCCGTCGTTCAAGAACCTGCCGCCCAAGCAGTTCAACAACCTCGTCGAGTTCCTGTCGCAGCTGAGATAGCCATCCGGCTGCTCTTCCCCCACCCCTGCAGCGATCACGCATGAGCGGCGACGCGGCCAAGACGGGAACGCTGCAGGAGCCGCAGGTGCGGGCGATGTTCGATCGCATCGCCGGCTCCTACGACCTGCTCAACTCGGTGATGACCGCCGGGCTGCACCACCAGTGGCGCCGTCGCGCGGCCGATCTGGCCGCGGTGGGCCCCGGTGACGAGGTCCTCGACGTGGCCACCGGCACCGGCGACCTGGCCGTCGAGCTGCGCACCCGCGTGGCGCCCGGCGGCGTGGTCATCGGCTCGGACTTCTCCGAGGAGATGCTCGCCCGGGCGCGCGACAAGGCGCCGGAGATCCCCTTCGAGTGGGGCAACGCGCTGGACCTGCCCTACGAGACCGACCGGTTCGACGCCGCGACGGTCGGCTTCGGGGCCCGCAACTTCTCCGACCTGGAAGCCGGGCTGCGGGAGATGACCCGCGTGGTCAAGCCCGGCGGGCGCGTCGTGATCCTGGAGATCACCACGCCGACCAAGGCGCCGCTCTCCACCTTCTTCGGCCTGTGGTTCGACACGATCGTCCCCAAGCTCGGCACGCTGGCCGGCGATGCGGACGCGTACACCTACCTCCCCAACTCGGTCAAGCGCTTCCCCGGCGCCCACGAGCTGGCGGCGACCATGGACCGCAGCGGCCTGGAGCGGATCAGCTACATCCTGACCGCCGGCGGCATCATCGCGATCCACGTCGGTCACAAGCCTGCGGGGTGAGCCGGTGACGGGCCCGCGCGAAGCCGAGCCGGCGATCACGGCGGTCGTGCACGTCGGCGGCGACCACATCCCGGGGCTGCTGCAGGAGGTCGAGGCGCGGCTGGCCGTGCTGTCATCGGATGCCGGCCCCGAGCTGACCCCGCACGCCTCGGCCACCATCGCCGCCGGCGGCAAGCGACTGCGCCCGCTGCTCGTGCTGCTCGCGGCGGGCCCACCGCCCGCCGACCCCACGCCCCTGGTGCGCGCGGCCGCCGCGGTGGAGCTCGTGCACTCGGCCACCCTCGTGCACGACGACGTGCTCGACGACGCCCCGCTGCGGCGCGGCCGGCCCACCGTCTACGCCACCGGCGGGCGCCAGGCCGCGCTCGGCACCGGCGACCTGCTGTTCGCCCGGGCCTTCGGCGAGCTGACGGCCAACGGGTCCGTCGAGGAGGTCCGCGTGCTGTCCCAGGCGAGCAGCGCGCTGGCCCAGGGCGAGCTGCTGCAGCGCGAGGACGCCTGGAACGCGTCCGTATCGCTGGAGCGCTACCTGCACCGCTGCGACCTGAAGACCGGCAAGCTGTTCGACGCCGCCTGCCGGCTGGGCGCGCTGTCGGGCGGCGATCCCCAGGCGCCCGTCGACGCGCTGGGCGCCTTCGGCTCCCGCATCGGCGTGGCCTTCCAGCTCCTGGACGACGTCCTGGACGTGTCCGGCCCGGCCGAGCGGACCGGCAAGCACCGCGGCACCGACCTGCTCGACGGCACCATCACCCTGCCCTTCATCCTGGCCCGCGAGCGCGACGGCGCCCTGGCCGCGGTGGACCCGCGCACCATCGACACACCGCAGCGCGCCGAGGAGATCTGCGACGCGATCGCGGCCACCGGCGCCCTGGCCCAGGCTCGCGCGCAGGCGCTCGCCGTGGTCGACGAGGCCAAGGCGGCGCTCCCCGACGGCCTGCCGGCCCAGCAGCGCCGCGCCCTGGAGCTCGTCGCGGACTCCGTCGTGGCCCGCTACTCCTAGCGGTGCGGCCGCAACGGATAGTGATCTGAAGTCCGCGCCAGGGCGCTACTCTCAGTAGTCCCTCGACGTAAGGATCTCGGAACACCCATGCCCAACATCGGACCGCTCGAAATAGGCATCGTCCTGTTGATCGTCCTGATCATCTTCGGGCCCAAGCGCCTGCCCGGACTCGGCAAGCAGCTGGGGACCGGCATGCGCGAGTTCAAGGAGACCATCACGGGCTCCGACAAGGACAAGGACAAGGACGACGCGCCGGCGCAGGTCACGCAGGCCAAGGCCGACGAGCCCGTCGCCAAGTCCGACGAGACGCCGACCAGCACGCCCACGGGCTCCTAGCCGGCCGCACCTCGGCCCGCGTCTCCCATGCCTCCCCGCATCAAGACCGCTCAGCCGGTCCAGCACGATGCACGGCTGACCCTCGTCGAGCACCTCGACGAGCTGCGCTCGCGGCTCATCTTCTGCGTCGCCGCGCTGACGGTCATCTTCGCCGTCTGCGTGTGGCAGAACGATGCGCTGCTGAAGATCCTCAACCAGCCGCTTGCGGACACGACGCAGGCCTCGATCAAGAACGGGGACGGCATCCCGGGGCAGATCGACAAGAACCGCAAGGCCCTGCTCGGCCTGGCCAACGCGACGCTCGCCGTCACCGCCGTGTTGCAGCAGCCCGGGTCGGGGCTCAGCCCCAAGGCCCGCGCCGCGCTGGAGCCGGCGGTCAAGCAGGTGCAGGAGGCCAAGTCCCAGATCCCCAAGCAGACCGAGGGCGCCAAGCCGGTCACCCTGCGGGTGGGGGAGCCGTTCACCACCACGCTGACCGTCTCGCTGTACTTCGCGCTGCTCTTCGCGCTGCCCCTGCTGCTGTATCAGTTGTACGCCTTCATCCTCCCGGCGTTCACGCCCCGCGAGCGCAAGGTCGCGCTGCCGCTGATGCTGATGGTGCCGTTCCTGTTCATCGCCGGCGTGTTGTTCGGGTACTTCGTGGTGCTGCCGCCTGCCGTGCAGTTCCTGCAGAACTTCAACTCCGAGCAGTTCAACATCCTCGTGCAGGCCTCCGACTACTACAAGTTCGCGGTGCTGGCCCTGATCGGCCTCGGGCTCCTGTTCCAGATGCCGGTGGCGATCCTCGCCGCGGTGAAGGCGGGCATCGTCACGGTCCCCCAGCTGCGCAAGAACCGCCGCTACGCCTTCCTCATCATCGCCGTGGTGGCGATGCTGCTGCCGGGCACCGACCCGGTGACCATGCTCATCTCCATGGTGCCGCTGCTCTTCCTGTACGAGGGCAGCATCCTCCTGGCCGCGATCTTCGCCCGCAACGACAACAAGGACGACGACGACGGGGACGACGACCCGCCGGGCGACGAGCACGAGGACGGCGACGACGCGGTGCTCGTGCACGCCGGGGCGGGCTGGGAGGCCGGTCACGGCGAGGACGACGACGACGAGTGGGACGACCCGGTGCCCCGGCGCGACAGCGGCGGCGGTAGCTCCGTATCCTGACCTGATGCTTTTCGATCTCCGCGGACGCGGTCGCCGCCGCACCGTCCAGGTCATCTACCTCGGGCTCGCCATCCTGCTGGGTGGCGGCCTCGTGCTGTTCGGGATCGGTGGTGCCACCAGCGGTGGCGTCGCCGACATCTTCGGCAACCAGAGCTCCGACACGAACAGCACGTTCGAGTCGAAGGTCTCGTCCGCGCAGAAGAAGGTCACCGCCAACCCGACCGACGCCGCGGCGTGGGCCGCCCTGGCCAAGGCCCGCTACCAGCTCGCCGGCGTGGGGGAGAACTTCAACCAGTCCACCGGGTCGTTCACCGACAAGGGCAAGGCGCAGCTCGCCGCGGTGGACCGCGCGTGGCAGAAGTACCTGTCGCTCGACCCGGCCAAGCCGGACCCGTCGGTGGCCACCCTCATGGTGCAGGCCTACAGCCCGTCCGCGCTGAACAAGCCGGACGAGGTGGTGACGGCCGACGAGATCTACGTCGACTCGCGCCCACCCTCGGCCAACCTGTACGGCCAGCTGGCGATCTACGCGCTCACCGCCGGCCAGACGCGCAAGGCGGAGCTGGCGGAGAAGAAGGCCCTGTCCCTGGCCACCGACAAGGCCGAGCGGGCACAGATCAAGCAGACCATCGCCCAGGCCAAGCAGCAGATCGCCCAGAACCAGGCGACGGCGGCCGGCTCGGCGGCCGGCACCAGCACCGGCGGCGCGGCCTCCGGCGCGACCGTCACCCCGTAACACCCGCAGGAACGGCCGATCGCGCGAAGCGATCGACTACGATGAGCAGTGCCACGCCCTTGTAGCTCAATTGGCAGAGCAGCGGACTCTTAATCCGAAGGTTGAAGGTTCGATTCCTTCCGGGGGCATCCAGAGAAGCACTGAGGTGGACGAAAGGCCCAGCAATCGCCGGGCCTTTCGCGTTCCGGGGCGAGGACAGACACGTCTCGTCCCTGGCTCATACGAACCTCCTGCCGTGGCCCGGCACAGTAATTGAGGTCAACTCAATACCTCCCAAGGAGGCCTCGCATGTCCCGCATCACCCGCACCACCGCCGCTGCCGTCGCCGTTGCGGTCGCCGTCTCCGCCGCGCCCGCCGCGATGGCCGGCACCCCCGCCCAGGACGCCGCCGCCGTGAAGGCCTACGCCGCCAAGCACCCGGCCGCCGCCAAGGCCGTCGTGAGCTACGCCAAGGCCCACCACGTCAACGTGCGCACCGTCGAGCGGTTCGTCGCCACCCACAAGATCACCAAGAGCACGCTCAAGCAGTTCGCGGTCAAGCACCCCGCGGCCGCCAAGGCCGTCAAGCAGTACGCCGCGTCGCACCCGGCGGCCGCCAAGGCCGTCAAGCAGGCGGTCGTGCAGCACAACGGCACGATCTCCTAGACCCGACACCCCGAGCACGCGGATGGCTCCTGAGGCACGCGCGACGTGCCTGAGGAGCCATCCGCCGTCGCGGCACCACCGCGATGACCTGCCGGCCACGCCCGCTACTGTCAGCCCCGGGACCCACCCGCCGATGCCCTCCGCCAGCCGCCCCCACGCCCCCCACATCCCCGCCGCCGAGCGCCGCGAGCAGTTCGTGCGCAGCGCCATGCGCGCCTTCGCCGAGCGCGGGTACTCCGGGGTGCAGCTCGCCGACCTGGCGACTGACGTCGGGGTCAGCAAGAACCTGATCCACCACTACTTCCCCGGCGGCAAGGACGAGCTCTACCTGTCGGCGGTCCGGCTGGGCTGCGCGGATCTGGAAGGGCTGCTCGACGTGAGCGACACCCTTCCGCTCGAGCGCCGGACGTCGGCCAACCTCGGCGTGTACCTCGACGAGATCTTCGCGCCGAGCCCGGCCTGGATCCTCTACGTGCGGGCCCAGCACAGCGCCGATCCCCAGGTGCGGGCGGCCGCCGAGCGCCTGCGCGAGACCCTCGCCCGCGGCGTGGCCCGCAATCAGCTGGGCACCGACGAACCGGACGCCCACACGCTGGTGACGCTCATCGGCCTGCTCTCGTTCGCCGAGGCCACGGCCGATCGCTGGCGCGATCTGCGCCCGCCCGACCGCGATCGGCTCGAGCGGCTGATGCTGGATGTCCTGGACGCCGCGCTGGAGTCGCTCGAGACGTAGCCACGCGGGAGGCCCGTCTGCGAGCATCGGGCTGATGGGAGCCCTGCGTTTCACCACGACGCTGCAGCCGCGCGGGCCCGCGGCCGCTGTGATCCTCAGCGACGAGCAGGTCGCGGAGCTGGGCGAGGGCGCCAAGGCCTTCGCCGTCTCGGCCACCGTCAACGGCCATACGTGGCCCGGGCGGGTCACGCGGATGCGCGGTGAGAACCTCCTGGGCATGAGCCGCGCGGTGCGTGAGGCGGCCGGCGTGGAGGCCGGTGACACCGTCGCGGTCGAGCTGCTGCTGCAGACGGGCCCCCGCGAGGTGGAGATCCCGCCGCCGCTCGTTGCGGCGCTGGACGGTGACCCGCCCGCGCGGGCCGCCTTCGACGCGCTCGCCCCGTCGCACCGCAAGGAGTTCGCCCGCTGGGTCGCGGAGGCCAAGCGCCAGGAGACGCGCGACCGGCGTGTCGCGCAGACGCTCGAGATGCTCAGGGAGGGCCGTACGCGCTAGGCGGAGCCCGGAGCGCCGGGCGGCCCGGTTCTGTCACAGATCGCTGCCGTCGGACCAAGTACCGATGATGCTCCTGGTGCCGACCGTCGACGAAGCCGTGCTGGTGCAGCGATTCGCTGGCGGTGACGCCGACGCGTTCTCGGAGTTCTACCGCCGGTACCTGCCGGCCGTCACCGGATTTCACCTGCGCCGCACCGGCCGTCGCGACCTGGCCTTCGACCTGGCCGCCGAGACGTTCGCCGAGGTGATCGTCAGCGCCGCGTCGTACGACCCGGCGCGCGGCGCGCCGTCGAGCTGGCTGTTCGGCATCGCCGCCAACGTGCTCCACTCCAGCCTCCGCCGCCAGCGGGTGGAGGACGCCGCGCGCGCCCGGCTGGGGCACGAGCCCGTATCGCTGTACGACAAGGACCTCGAGCGCGTCGAGGAGCTGGCGTCGCTCGTGACCGAGCAGGACTTCGAGCAGATGCTGTCCCCCCTGCCGGCGGCCCAGCGCGAGGCCATCCTCGCCCGCGTCGTCCAGGAACGGTCCTACGCGGAGATCGCCGAGCGCATGGAGTGTTCCCCGGCGGTGGTGCGCCAGCGGGTCCGCCGCGGGCTGCGCCGCCTGCGGCAGAACCTGGAGGAGCAGTCATGAGCGCCCACGACCAGCTCGAGCGGCAGCTGCGCCACAGCGTGCGGGAGCAGGTCGCGCGCCAGGCGCCGCGGCCCGCCCGGCCGGCACGACCTGCGTCTCCGCGCTGGCCGCGTCACCGGCTCGGGGCGCTGGCCGCGACCCTGCTCGTGGCCGTCACCGGCGTGGCCGTCGCCGGCGAGGTCATCGACCTGCGGTCCACCGGACACCAGATCAACGACCTCGTCGCGGACACGCTGGTGCGCACGGGGCGGCTCCCCGCGTGCCGGCCGGTGGGGACGCGTTCGGCGGCGATCAGCGACGCCACACCGAGCACGCGCGTCACCGACGCCCTCCCTGCCCTGGCCACCTTCCCGCGGTCGGCTCCGCCCCCGTCCGCCCTCGCGCTGGCACGCCCGCTCGCGGGTCAGGCGCTCCTGCGCCGCACGGTGCGGAGCCTGCGCTTCCCCGGCGGGGTGCGGGCCGTGCTCTACACCACCCAGGGAGCGGGCCCGCAGGGCCCGGCCGATCCCGCCGCCTGCCTACAGGCGCGCCTGGCGCAGGTCGTGCTGCTGCACCCCAAGGACGACGACGTGCAAATGGGCGCGATCGTGCGGCTGAAGAGCCGCCCGGACACGCAGCCCGGAGCCGAGACGCTCGGGTTGACCGTGAGCGCGGCGCCCCGGCGGCCCTGGATCGCCGGCGCCGTCACGGTGCCCGAGGTCGGCCTGCGGCCGGGCGCGCTCCTGGCCCGGACGCCGCTGCCTCGCGGCCGGGTCTTCCACGCGGCGATCGCCTCCCCGGACGCGGTGCGCGTGACGGTGCGGACCGCGAAGGGCCGGCGTGTTCCCGCGCGGATCAGCAACGGCATCCTCGGCTTCGCCGCGCCGGCCGGCGACCGGCGGTTCACCGTGGCCCAGCGCCGCGCCGACGGCCGCCCCGTCGGCTACACCCGCCTGGTGGTGGCGCCATGAGCCCCCGGCGGGTCATCGCGGCACCGGCCGGGCGCGGCTCACGACCCGGCGATCCATCCGGCGAAGTCGCTGGCGAACGTGGAGTGGTTGTGCAGGAACGCGTAACCGGCAGGCCCGTAACTGCCGCTGCCCGACCACTGCAGGGCGATCGAGCAGCCGCCGCAGGCCGACGTGGCCGTGCCGGCGCCGTTGGGCTTCACCGAGCCGGAGGACGTGCTGATGCCGATCCGGGTGTAGGCGGTCCCGACCGAGCCGCCGTACACCAGCGTGTACCGGTCGTGGCGTCCCCCGTGGATGCACGCGTTGCCCGACTGCAGGTGGACGGGGTTGCTGTTCGTCCCGCAGAAGCCGCCGCTGAAGGCCGCGTCGGCGGAGGACCCGAGGGGAAGGGCCAGCGCGAGCGCGATCCCCAGCAGCACGAGCAGGAGCACGTGCCGGCCGGCGTGGGCGGGAAGGATGGCTGCGGGCATGGGTCAGTTCCCCTCGGAGACGTTGATGGTGTCCGTCGTGCCGTCGTCGTGGACGACCGTGATCGCGTCCACCGGATCGGTCGAGCTCACGGCGATGGTGGACTGCCGGGGCGCGAGCGTGGTCTGGTCGCCGTCGTCGGTCGCGACCTCGACGGCGGCGGTGTCGTCGGGGACGAGGCCCAGGACCGTCACCTCGCCGGGCGCGGCGCCCTTGGCCGGGGTGTCGCCCGCAGCGAGCACCATGTAGAGGCCGGTGGCGTCGAGCGTCGTCGCCGGGCCGCACACGGTGGCCCACGGCTGCGCCGCGGCCGGCGACCGTGCCGTGAAGCAGGCGTCGTCGCCGTTCCCGGCCGCCCACAGCGCGCCTTCCGGCGTGACGGCGCGGCGGGCGTCTTCGAAGCTCACCTCCGGCGCGCCGGCGGAGAGGGTGTCCAGGGCGTCGCCGGTCGGCAGGCCCGTGACGTCGGAGGCCACCTGCGGGCGGTCGAGCAACGACACGGTCTCCGGCGCGTCGGCGCGGGAGCCGTCGGTGCCGGACAGCGCGACGGCGGCGAGCACGGCGACGAGCGCGGCCAGCAGAATCACCCGGGTGGAGGAGGCGTGTCTGAAGGAGGTCATGCGGCGATCTTTCCGATTCGCCGTGCCCATCGCGAAAATCTTTGCTCTGCATTGCAATGGGGCAGCAAAACAGGCTCTGGGAGGCGCGGATGGAGGGGATGACGCCTCGTCAGGCCGAGCGGCTGCGGCGTGCGCACGCGGAGATCACCAGCGTGCTCACGGAGCTCGGCGTGCTCGACGACGGCCCGCTGCCGAGCACCTCCCGCCAGCAGGCCGACCAGGCGCGGCGCTGGCGGATGCTCAACGCCGTCGCCCTGCGCGGCGGCCAGGTCGGCGCGAGCGAATGGGGGCGCCTGGGTCAGGCCAACGGCTACGACCCACGCGGGCTGGGCGGGTTCTTCCGCGGCGCCGACCCCGCCATGGAGCACCGGGGCCACCGGCGCGTCCTCACCGCCACCGGCCGCCGCTACGTGGAGCGGTGGCGCGCGGACTTCGAGCACACCCAGGGCACGTCAGCCCCGCCCCGGGACGACCCGTCGCCCCCGCGGGACGGGATCGCCGCCCCACAACCCGCCGCGTCGCCCGCTCGGGTGTCGGCGCCCAACGGCGCCCCTCCGGCCTGGCTCGCCGCCACCCGCGCCGAGCGTATCGCCGCCGGCCGGGGACGACGGCCGGTGTCGGCCAACGGC
>CAZXNX010000041.1:0-11928 GCA_964642225.1 uncultured Solirubrobacteraceae bacterium
GTGGTGGAGGCCGAGCGCGTGCTCGGCCTCGACGACGCCGGGCCCGAGCCCGCCGGCGTGCGCTTCCCCGAGCAGCACCCCGACCCCGACGCGGCGGTCGCGCTCCTGCGCGCCTGCGGCGTGTCGGTCACCGTCGCGCCGGCCTGAGGAGGTCGCCGGCGCGCCAGGCCGACCCGCCGTGGTTGACACGCGAGTGCGCGTGCTGCATATTCAACCGATCGGTTGTCCAACCGACCCGTTGAATACACGATGACCTCCGCCCAGCTCGACGCCACCTTCGCCGCCCTCGCCGACCCGACCCGCCGGGCGATCCTCGCCCGGCTCGCCGAGGGTGAGGCGACGGTGAACGAGCTCGCCGAGCCGTTCCCGGTGAGCGTGCAGGCCGTCTCCAAGCACCTGAAGGTGCTCGAGAAGGCCGGCCTCATCTCCCGCGGCCGGGACGCGCAGCTGCGTCCGTCCCGGCTCGAGGGGGCACCACTGGGCGAGGCGGTCGACTGGCTCCAGCGCTACCGCGCGTTCTACGAGGGCCGGCTGGACCGGCTGGAAGAGCACCTGCGCACCATCCAACAGAAGGGAAACACCCCATGAGCGACGCACCCGCCCCCACCATGAACGAGCACCAGTTCGTCATCACCCGTGTCCTGGAAGCCCCGCAGGACCTCGTGTGGGCCTGCTGGACCGAGCCCGAGCACTTCGCCGCCTGGTTCGGCCCCGAGCACTTCCACACCCCCGTGGAGTCGGTCGTCATCGACCTGCGCCCCGGCGGCGCCTTCAAGAGCACCATGGTCGGACCGGACGGCACCGCCTACCCCGGCGAGGGAACACTCGTCGAGGTCTCCCCCAAGGAGCGCTTCTCCTTCACCGAGGACGACATCGATCATCCGATGATGGAGCGTCAGCACACGGTGATCTCCTTCAACGACCTCGGTGACGGCCGCACCGAGCTCGTCATCGACGTGACCATGCTCTGCGTGGACGAGATGATCCCGATGGCCAACTCCGGGTGGAACAGCACGCTCGACAAGCTCGAGGCCCTGCTCGTCGGCTGAACCGCCCGGCCCCGCCCCCTGCGTCAGCCGAACTGCTCGACCCGCCGGCCCCCGGCGTAGTCGGACGCTTCGCGGACGTAGCGGGCGAAGGCCGCGTCGGCGACGAGCCGGGTGTCCCACGCCCACGGGGCGTCGGGGGCCACCTTGGCGGCCAGGTCCAGGCACCAGTCGGTGCCGCGCTCGTACAGCTCGATCAGCTCGTCGGTGGTGAAGCTCCCGCCCAGCCGGCGGCGCAGCTCGGCGACGATCGCCTCGGTCACCCGCTCCTGGGCCACGACCATCGGCGGCTCGGCGCGCTCCAGCCGTCGCTGGCCTTCACGCCACAGGGAGATCGCGTTCTCGAACCGCATGGCGCCGAACGGTAGCGCGTGCGGTCGGCCGGCTCGGGGGAGCGGGCCGGACGGCGCTACCTGCCGTCGCCGGAGAGCCCGGTGACGACGAAGGCCTTCTCGCCGGGCTTGACGTAGCCCTGGCGCCGCGCCTCGACCTCGACCGCGCCGGGGCTCTGCAGCGCCTTGCGGCGGGCCAGGAGCCGGGTGTGCTCGCTGCGCAGCTGCTCGACCTTGGCCTTCTCCACCGCCGCGCGGTCGGAGGTGGCGAAGTAGGAGCGCAGCGGGTTGACGTAGAGCAGGAGCAGCACGGCCACAAGCGCCAGGAGCGCCCACCGCGTGATGCGGTCCCAGCGCACCCCGCCGGCGATGCGGGCGAAGTCGGCGGTGCGTCCTCGGCGGACGGCGGGACCGGATGCGGGAGGGGCCATTAGACGCGGAGTTCTCCCCCCACCGCCACATCCCTCCCCCACGCACGATCCCGCCCACCCCAGGGGCGAGATCCTGCAGCGGCGACATCCCGGCCCATCCTCCCCCGGCATCCCCTCACCCCGATCCCGCGGTGACCGGCGATTCGGGAGCGGGGCTGCCCGGACGGCGCCTAAACGGGAGACGGAGTCCCTCCAACACCGTCCGCGAGTGGGGAAGCCGGAAGGGCAGCCCCGCTCACGAACGCCACGAGCAGGACCGCCGGGACCGGCCCCAGCTACTTCCGGAAGACCGACCGACCCGGGTAGGTCGCCGCGTCCCCCAGCGCTTCTTCGATGCGCAGCAGCTGGTTGTACTTGGCCACGCGATCGCTGCGGGACGGGGCGCCCGTCTTGATCTGGCCGCAGCCGGTGGCGACGGCCAGGTCGGCGATGGTGACGTCCTCGGTCTCGCCCGAGCGGTGGGACATCACCGCGGTGTAGCCGGCCTTGCGGGCCATCTTGATGGCCTCCAGCGTCTCGGTCAGCGTGCCGATCTGGTTGACCTTGATGAGGATCGAGTTGCCGACGCCCAGCTCGATACCGCGGGACAGGCGCTTGGTGTTGGTGACGAACAGGTCGTCGCCGACGATCTGCACCTTGGCGCCGAGGCGGTCGGTGAGGAGCTTCCAGCCGTCCCAGTCCTCCTCGTCCATCCCGTCCTCCAGGGAGACGATCGGGTAGCGGGCGACCTTGTCGGCCCAGTAGTCGGTCAGCTCGGCCGCGGTGAGGGAGCGGTCCTCGTGCTCCAGCACGTACATCCCGTCGTCGTAGATCTCGCTGACGGCCGGGTCCAGGGCGATGGCGATGTCCTCGCCGGGCGTGTACCCGGCGGCGATGATGCCCTCGACGAGCAGCTCCAGCGCCGCCTCGTTGGAGGCCAGGTCGGGGGCGAAGCCGCCCTCGTCGCCCACGCTGGTGGACTTGCCCTGGTCGTGCAGCGTCTTCTTGAGGTTGTGGAACACCTCGACGCTCCAGCGCAGCCCCTCCGAGAAGCTCGACGCCCCGAGCGGGACGATCATGAACTCCTGGAAGTCGACCGAGTTGTCGGCGTGGGAGCCGCCGTTGAGGACGTTCATCATCGGGACGGGCAGGATGTGCGCGTCCGCGCCGCCGAGGTGGCGCCACAGGGGCTGCCCGGCCTCGGCCGCGGTGGCCTGCGCGGCGGCGAGCGACACGCCGAGGATGGCGTTGGCCCCCAGGCGCGACTTGTTCGGGGTGCCGTCCAGGTCGACGAGCGACGCGTCGAGCGCGCCCTGGTCGGCGGCGCCGTTGCCGACGATCGCGCGGGCGATCTCGCCGTTGACGTTGGCCACCGCCTGGGTGACGCCCTTGCCCAGCCACTGCTCGCCGCCGTCGCGCAGCTCGGTGGCCTCGAACTCGCCGGTGGAGGCGCCGGAGGGGACGGCCGCACGCCCGGTGGCGCCGGAGGTCAGGCGCAGCTCGACCTCCACCGTCGGGTTGCCGCGGCTGTCGAGGATCTGCCGGGCGTGCACGTGCTCGATGGTGCTCAAGACGACTCCATTCGGATCATTGCGTAGTACTGCAGCTTGGACTCGGGGTCGAGATCCTCCCAAGCATGTCCGTCCGCGGTCGCGCGCGCCTCCGCCGTTTCTACGGTGGCGCGAAACCGGCTGGACGAGGAGCGCAGGGCCAGCTCGGGGTCGACGTGCAGGACGCGGGCCAGGTTGGCCACCGCGAACAGCAGGTCGCCGAGCTGGTCGAAGGCCGCGGGGCGGTCGCCCTCGGGCACGTCACCCACCTGTGCGGCGAGCGCCTGCACCCCGGCCACGAGGGCCTCGGTGTCGCGCATGTCCAGGCCGCTGCTGGCGGCGCGGCGCTGCACCTTGCGCGCGTGCAGGAGGGCGGGGAGGTTCTCGGGCACCTCGCCGAAGATCCCGGGCTCGCGGCCCGGCTCGGTCGCCTTGATGGCGTCCCAGTTGCGCAGCACGCTGGCGGAGTCGGTCACCTCACCCAACTCGGCCTCCATCGCCTCGGGCGGGAACACGTGGGGATGACGGCGGATGAGCTTGCGGCGCGTGTTCTCGGCCACGGCCGCCATGTCGCCGGCCCCCCGCTCCTCCAGGAGCAGCGAGAGGAAGTGGACCTGGAAGAGGACGTCGCCGAGCTCGTCGACGAGCTTGGCGTCGTCGCCCGCGTTGGCGGCATCGGCCAGCTCGAAGGCCTCCTCCACCGTGTGCGGCACGATCGACCGCTCGTCCTGCTCGCGGTCCCACGGGCACTCGGCCCGCAGGACACGCGTCAGGTCGTCCAGGCGCCCGACGGCGCCCGGTACGTCGGGACGACTCACTACTGGGCCGGAGCCGCCGTGGTCGTCGCGCCCGTGGTGGTCTTGGCCTTCGGGGCGTTCTTGCACTGCTGGGTCACGTAGCCGGCGCGGCAGTTCGTGTCGTTCTTCCAGTCCTTCTGGAACTTCTTCACGAACGTGTCGAGCGCCTTCTGCTGACCCTCGGACTGCAGGAGCTGCTTGATCTGGCCCTGGGCCTGCTGCAGCGTCTGCTGCACGGCCGGGGTGATCTTGTCGACGGTGAAGACGTAGTAGCCGAACTGCGTCTTGACCGGGCCGTAGACCTTGTTGGGCTTGGCCGCGAAGACCGCCGCGTCGAGGGCCTTCTCCTGCTGGCCCTTGGTCACGCCGGGCAGTGAGCCGCCGGTGGCCTTGGTGGCCTGGTCGATCGAGTACTTCTTGGCCACGGACTTGAACGACTGGCCGGCCTCGAGCGCCTTCTTGGCCGCGTTGGCCTGCGCCTCGGTCTTGGTCAGCACGATCTTGATGTCACGCGTCTCGGGCGTGCCGAACTTCGCCTTGTTCTTGTTGTAGTAGGCCTTGATGGCGGCCGGCGAGGAGTTGGCGGCGTCCTTGGTGACCTTGTCCCGCAGCTTCTGCGAGAGCGTGTCGACCTTCACGCGGTAGAGCAGGTCGTCCAGCGTCATGCCCGAGGACTTGAGGAACTTCTGGAAGTCCGCCTCCTTGGGGTACGACTGCTTCTTCTGCTTCTCGAACTCCTTCTTGACCTCCGCGTCGGACACGGTGATCCCCTGGTCCTTGGCCTCGCCGATGATCCACTCGGCGGAGATCAGGAACTGCATGACCTGATCCTTGAGGGCGTCGTACTGGGTCTTGCACTGCGCCTTGAGCTGGGCGTCAGTGGGGTTCGACTGTCCCTTGGGCGGGTTCTTGGGCAGCGCGGCCTTGGCCTTGGCGATGCAGGCGGTGAAGGCGGGCGGCACCGGGAGCACGGGCTTGCCGGTCGCGCCGGTCTGCGCCTGCTGGGAGACCGCGGCGATCTCCGTCCAGTGCTCGAAGTCGGTCTTGGTGATGGACGTGTCCTTCACCTTGGCGACGGCGTTGCCGGGAACCGAGGAGTCGTCGCCGCAGGCAACCAGCACGGTTGCGGTGGCGGCGACGGCGAAGAGGGCAGTGAGAGTGCGGATTCGTGACATAAGTCGGGCGACCTTAGCGACTCAAGATAAGGACTGCTTCAACGCGAGGATGGCGTCCGAGGCCCGGACGACTGCGGGGAATCGCTCGCTCGGCGCGTCGGGGACCTTGAGCGACACCTGGCTGCGTCCCGGCTCGTAGAGCGCCTCCGGCAGCTCCTGCTTGAGGGCGGCCGTCTGCGGCTCGTCGAGATCCATCGGGGTGACGGTGAGCAGCCCGCCGCGGAAGGTGACCATCCGCACCCCGGCGCGGCCGAACTTGATCCGGGCCTGTTGGAGCTGCAGGAGGTTGTCCAGCGGCTCAGGCACCGGCCCGAAGCGGTCCTCGAGCTCGTCGCGCAGCGTCCCCAGGTCGGCAACCTCGCGGGCGCCGGCGATCCGGCGGTGCACGTCGATCTTCGCCTGCTCATAGGGGATGTAGTCGGCGGGGATGTAGGCGTCGACGTTGACGTCCAGGCGCACCGGTTCGGCGTCGTCGCCGTCCTCGTCGCCCTCGGCCTCGCGGACGGCGTCGTCGAGCATCGACATGTACAGCTCGAACCCGAGGGCGGCAACGTGGCCGGACTGCTCGTCGCCGAGCAGGTTGCCCGCCCCGCGGATCTCCAGGTCGCGCATGGCGACCTTGAAGCCGGCGCCCAGCTCCGTGTAGTCCGACAGCGCCGTCAGCCGCTTGGTCGCCTCCTCGGTCAGCGCGGCTGCGGCCGGGTACAGCATGTACGCGTAGGCGCGCTCGCGAGAGCGGCCCACCCGCCCGCGGATCTGGTAGAGCTGGGCCAGCCCGAACATGTCGGCGCGCTCGATGATCAGGGTGTTGGCCTGCGGGATGTCGATGCCCGACTCGATGATGCTGGTGGCCACCAGCACGTCGGCCTCGCCGCGCAGGAAGGCGAGCATCCGGGCCTCGAGCGTCTGCTCGTCGAGCTGGCCGTGGGCGACCTCGAAGCGCATGCCGGGGCACAGGCCGCGCAGCCGCTCGGCCGTCTCGTCGATCGTCTCCACCCGGTTGTGGAGGAAGAAGGCCTGGCCGCCGCGGTCCTTCTCGCGCTGCAGGGCCTGGCGCACGAGGTCCTCGTCGTACTCGCCCACATAGGTCTTGACCGGCCGGCGCCCCTCGGGCGGGGTCTCGATGACGCTGATGTCGCGCATCCCGGCCAGCGACATCTGCAGGGTGCGCGGGATCGGGGTGGCGGACATGGCGATCACGTCGACGCGCAGCTCGAGCTGCCGGAGCAGCTCCTTCTGCTTGACCCCGAAGCGCTGTTCCTCGTCGACGATGAGCAGTCCCAGGTCCTTGGGGCGCATGTCGCGGCCGAGCAGGCGGTGCGTGCCGATGAGGATGTCGGTGCGGCCGGCGTTGAAGGCCTCCACCGCCTCCTTCTGCTCCTTGGGGCTGCGGAAGCGCGAGACCTGGTCGATCGTGAAGGGGTAATCCTTGAGCCGCTCGCTGAAGGTGCCGTGGTGCTGCTGGGCCAGGATGGTGGTGGGCGCCAGGACGAGCACCTGCTTGCCCCCGGCGGCGGCCTTGAAGGCGGCGCGCAGGGCGACCTCGGTCTTGCCGTAGCCCACGTCGCCGCAGACCAGGCGGTCCATCGGGCGCGCGGTCTCCATGTCGGCCTTGACCTGCTCGATCGCCTCGCGCTGGTCGGCCGTCTCCTGCCAGGGGAACTTGGACTCGAACTCGCGCTGCCACTCGCCGTCCTCCTCGAAGGCGTGGCCGCTGCGGCGCTTGCGCTCGGCGTACAGGTTGAGCAGCTCGCCGGCCAGCTCCTGGGCGGCGCGGCGCGCGCGCGACTTGAGCGTCTCCCACGACTTGCCACCGAGCTTGGAGAGCGTGACGTTGTCGCCGCCGCCGGCGCCGACGTAGCGGCTGATCTTCTGGAGCTGGTCGACGGGCAGGAACACCTTGTCGGTGCCCGCGTACTCCAGCTGCAGGTAGTCGCGGGTGACGCCGCCGACCGTCTTGGTGTCGAAGCCGGCGAAGCGGGCGACGCCGTGGTCCTCGTGGACGATGATGTCGCCGGTGCGCAGGTCGCTGAAGGACCGCAGCACGCCCTTGCGCCGTGCGCCGGCGCCCTTTCGCTCGGCCCGCCGGCGCCGGAAGAGGCGGTGCTCGGGGATGACGGCGAGCTTCAGGCCCGCCGCCACGAACCCGTCGCGCAGGGTGGCGACGGTGAATCGCAGCTCGGGCTCGTGCAGGTCGCGGGCGCCGACCCGCGCCTGGGCGTCGTCGTCGCCCATCCAACTCGCCCGCAGGCGGCCCAGGTTGTAGGCGGCCCGTTCGCCGTCGCCGCGGCGCCCCCACGCCACCACGGTGCGGTAGCCGCCGCGCACGAGCTGCTCGAGCTGGCCCTCGGCCTCGGCCAGGGAGCGGGCCGCCGTGTCGGCGGTGGAGGCGTGGAAGGAGAGCGGCTGGTCCGACGACAGGGCCGAGAGCCGCACGCGGGCCATCCGGTCCAGCGCGGCGGTGATCTCCTCCGGCCGCACGTAGAGCTGGTGGGCGTCGGCGTCGTGGAAGGCGGCGGTGACGTCCTGCCAGTGGTCCTTCAGCGCGGGGGCCACCTCCTCCTCGGCTGCCAGCAGGACGACGGCCTCCGCGGGAAGGAGGTCCAGGAAGGCGCCGAAGCGGTCGGTGGGCAGCAGCTCGGCGACGTCGGGCCGGTCCTCGGCGTCGGTGAGCGCGGCGATCTCGGCCAGCTCGCGGTGCTCGGCCGCCAGCTCGGCGGCGGGGGCGATCTCGACGGCCTCCAGGTCGCCCAGCGACCGCTGGGTGAAGGTGGAGAAGCGGCGCAGCGACTCGATCTCGATGTCGAAGAGGTCGACCCGCACCGCGTGGTCCTCGGTGGCGGGGAACACGTCGAGGATCCCGCCGCGGACGGCGAACTGGCCGCGGTCGTCGACCTGGTCCACACGCTCGTAGCCGGCGGCGACGAGATCGGCCCCCACCTCGTCCAGGTCGATGAGATCGCCGACCCGCAGGGTGAAGGCGTGTGGGCGCAGCTCGGGGTCGGGGACCTTCTCCGACAGGGCCACCGCGCTGACCACGACGACCGGCGGCTCGCTGTCGGCGGTGGCGTCGTCGGCCAGCAGGGCGTCCAGGGCGGCCACGCGCAGGCCGATGAGGTGGGCCGGCGGCGCGAGGTGGGACTCGTAGGTGACGCCGCGGCTCGGGTAGAAGCGCACCGGGCGCGGGTGCAGCCAGGCGGCCAGGTCCGCCGAGAGCTCGCGGGCCTGGCGGTCGTCGCCGGCCACGATGATCGCGGGCCGGCCCGTGAGCGGCCCGTCGACGCCGTCCAGCAGGCCGGCCAGGAGGTACGGGCGCATGGCGGCGGACACGAACGCGCGCCCGCCGTCGCGGGCGAGGGTCAGGCCGGAAGGATCGTCGGCGAGGAGGTTGAGGAGAGGGCGCAGAGACACGGTCGGGACATGCGCAGCGACCGCGCGGGCGGGCGCGGCCGTCTGCCGTCCACGATAGCCGTCAGGCCCCGTCGGCCGTCGGCCCGGCGATCGCGTCGATGTTCAGGCGCACGTAGGGGATCGTGAGCGGGGCGGGCAGGGCGCCCAGGACACCCGTCACGAAGGGCTCGTGCAGGTCCTCGGGGAGCTGCTCCAGGTGGGCCCCGAGGATGATGTTGCCCAGGTAGGTGGTGGGGTCGTCCGGCTGCACTGGCCACTCCTGCAGTCCGCAGCGCACGTCGGTGAACCCGGCCCGCCGCAGGCGTTGCTCGGTGTCCTGCGGGGTGGCGAAGTTCCACGGGCCGGCCCACCCGTCCAGGTGCGCGGCGAACGGCGGCCGCGCGCCGACCGCGTGGGCGGCCTCGTGGACGACGGCGATGTTGCCCGCCCCGCCGCACTGCGCCACGAACTGACCGCCGTCGCGCAGGGCCGCCCGCATGCGGCGAAACAGCTCGTCGTGATCGGCGATCCAGTGGAAGGTCGCGGTGGAGAGCACGGCGTCGACCCGCTCGCCGCCCAGGTCGAGCGTCGTCAGGTCGCCCACGCGCAGCTCCAGGTCCGGCCGCTCCCCCAGCCGCTCCCGGGCCGCCTCGATCATCGACGGCGCGCCGTCCACCCCGATCACGCGGCCGCGCGGCAGCCGCTCCAGCAGCGCGGCGGTGACGCGGCCCGAGCCGCAGCCGGCGTCGAGCACCGTCTCGTCGCCCGTGAGCACGAGCCGGTCGAGCACCGCCAGCCCCATGCGCTCCATGGGCGCGGAGATGCGGTCGTAGGTCGAGCCGTCCCAGTCGCGTGCGATCGTCATGGCTTGTACGTTATCACGTACAAGCGTATGTGACAGTGCGCGGCGGTTCAGACGGGCGGGCCGTCGCGGACGATCGCCTCGACGGCGTCGGCCGCCCGGGAGACGAGGTCCTCGACGTCGGCCGTGGGCTGGCGCCACGCCCCGAGCACGTAGGCGGAGACGATCTCGGGGTCGGTGGAGTCCGGGCGCCCCACGCCGATGCGCACCCGGGAGAAGTCCGGGGTGCCCAGGCCGGCCTTGAGCGACTTGAGGCCGTTGTGCCCGGCCAGGCCCCCGCCCAGGCGGGTGCGGATGTCACCGAAGGACAGGTCGATCTCGTCGTGGACGGCGATCACGTGGTCCAGCTCGACCTTGTAGGCGCCGCGGGCGGGGCCCACCGACCGGCCCACCTCGTTCATGAAGGTCTCGGGCCACAGCACGGCCGCGCGCGGGCCGCCCGGGCCGGTGCGCCCGTCGGTGACCCGGCCGGCGAACTTCTGCTTCGGCTTGGGCAGGTCCCAGCGGCGGGCCAGCTCGTCGGCGACGAGGAAGCCCACGTTGTGCGGGGAACGGGCGTACTGCGGTCCGGGATTGCCCAGGCCCGCGATCAGCCAATCGACAGGAGCGACCGCGCCGGGAAGGCGCACGGTCGGGCGCTACTCGCTCGAGGCGTCGGCTTCTTCCTCGCCGACGACCTCGGTCTCCGTCTCGATGCCCTCGGCCTCTTCCGTCTCGTTGGCCAGGCGGGGAGCGGAGATGGTGGCGATGACCGTGTCGGCGGCCTCGTCCAGCAGCGTGACGCCGTCGGGGAGCGGGACGCCCTCCATCGTGATGGTGTCGCCCACCTCGCCCGCGGACACGTCGACCTTGATGCTCTCGGGGATCTCCGTGGGGAGCGCCTCGATGTTGAGCTCGCGGGTGACGTGCTCGAGGATGCCGCCGTCGGACTTGATGCCGGGCGCGTCCTCCACGCCGACCAGCTCCACCGCGACGATCGCGTGGATGGCCTGCTTGAGGTCGACCCGCAGCAGATCGATGTGGATGATCTCGTTGCGGACCGGGTGACGCTGGGTGTCCTTGAGCACGGCGGGCTCGGTGGAGCCGCCGTCGATGCTCAGGTCGAGCACGGCGCCGCTGCCGTGGAGCGCGTTGCGCAGCTCACGGGCGTCCACGGAGAAGCTCGTCGGTTCCTGGCCGCCGCCGTAGACGGTGCCGGGGACGCGACCCTCGCGGCGCAGACGACGCGTCTCGCGGGAGTGGCCCGGCGTGCGGGAGGTAACGGTGATCTGGGTGGAGGTAGACTCAGCCATGCGGCGAGCGATGGTAGCAACGGTCTGGGCGCCGGGTCGCGCGCCTGTGGCGCCGTTTCTCAGCAGCCCGCCTCGTTGTCGATGGGCGGCGAGAGCCGTTCCAGCTCGATCTCCCGGCCGAAGAGGGCGTTGCCGGTCCGCCGCACGGTGACGCACTGCACCACCGGCAGGCCGCCGTCGACGATCGTCCACGCCACCCGCGTGAGGCCCGTCGCGGAGCCCAGCGCGTACCCCGTGCCGGACTGCAGCAGGAGGATCTTGACGTCGCCCGGCCGCTTGGTGCGGGCCACCGCCAGGCGGGCCTGGGCCACGCAGCCGGGCCGCTGCGCACAGCCATGGAGCTTGCCCACGACCGCATCGACGTCCCCGGCCGCCTCGGCCTTGAGCAGCGAGAGCACGGCGCTGCGCTCGCGACCCTCGGTGGTGAGCCAGCGGGCCGCCACGATGCAGACGACGAGAAACACGAGCGCGCCGAGTGCGATGGCCAGGCGGCGGGACACGGCAGGCAGTCTGCCTGATGCGCCGGGCGGGTACGCTTTCCCCCGTGGTCGCCAAGATTCTCTACACGCCCCTCTCGATCGGCCTCGGCATCGGCGCGGGCATCGTCGCCCGCAAGACCTTCGATGTCGTGTGGGACAAGATCGACGGACCCGAGAACGACGGGCCCCCGAACGCCGGCGACCAGGGCTCGCCGATCGGCAAGGTCGTGCTCGCCGCCGCGCTGCAGGCCACCACGTTCGCCGTCACGAAGACGGTCGTGGACCGCCAGGGCCGGCGGTTCTACTACCACCTCACCGGGTTCTGGCCGGGCGACCCGGCCACGTCGCTCCCCGCCGGCGACCCCGACGCCTGATCGTGGACTCGCCCGCGGTCGCGCTGATGCAGCGCCTCGGGCTGAGCGACGACGAGCTCTGCACGATCCTCGACGTCGACCCGCTCTCGGTGATCACCGGCGAGCTGGACCACCGCCCCGAGCTGGGCATCCTGCTGACCCTGACCGCCGACGCCCAGGAGGCCGTCGGCGAGAAGACGCTGCACCGCTGGCTGCGCACCGCCGGCCCGGGCGGCGTGCCC
>CAZXNX010000042.1:0-6256 GCA_964642225.1 uncultured Solirubrobacteraceae bacterium
GGTCCACAGCGACCACTCGGTCTGCAGGGCGCTGATCGGGTGCACGGCGTGGGCGCGGCGCAGGGTGTCGGGGCTGGCCTCGCTGAGGCCCAGGTGGCGCACCTTGCCCTCGGCGACGAGTTCGGCCATCGCGCCGACGGTCTCCTCGATCGGCGTCTCGGGGTCGACGCGGTGCTGGTAGTAGAGGTCGATGTGGTCGACGCCCAGGCGCTGCAGGGACCCCTCGCAGGCGGCGCGCACGTATGCGGGGGAGCCATCGATGCTGCGGCGGGTGGCGTCGTCCGAATTGCGGACGATCCCGAACTTGGTGGCGAGCTGGACCTCGTCGCGCCGGCCCGCGATGGCCTTGCCGACCAGCACCTCGTTGGTGTGCGGCCCGTACATGTCGGACGTGTCGAGGAACGTCACCCCGATGTCCAGCGCGTGGTGGATGGTGGCGATGCCCTCCTGCTCGTCGGAGGCGCCGTAGAACTCCGACATCCCCATGCAGCCCAGCCCGACGGCGGAGACGGTGAGGCCCTGTGAACCCAGCGTGCGTGTCTTCATACCCCCGAAGATACGCCCCGGCGCCGCTCGGCTCTCAGGCCGGGCGGTAGCGCAGTTGCACGAGGCCGCCGGCCATCGCGGTGACGTCCTGCAGGGCCAGCGCGTGGCGGCGGGCGGTGCCGGCGAACAGGGGCGCGCCGGCGCCCAGCACGATCGGGATGACCGACACGGTCAGCTCGTCCACCAGCCCCGCATCCAGGAACGCGCGGATCAGCGCGCCGCCGTCCAGGTAGATCCCGCCGTCGGTCTCGGCCCGCACGGCCGCCAGCAGCGCGGCCGGGTCGCCGGACACCGCACGGACGGTCTCGGCCACCGGCTCCAGCGGGCGGGTGGTGGCCACGAACACCGGCGTCTCGCCGTACGGCCAGGCGTCGAAGGCGGCGACCACGTCGTAGGAGTTGCGGCCCATCAGCAACGCCGCGGTGGAGGCCATGAAGGCGCCGTAGCCGAAGTCCTCGCCCTCAGGCGGCTCCGGGAGCCAGGAGAGGTCGTCGTCGGGGCCGGCGATGAAGCCGTCCAGTGAGCAGGCGATGAAGACCCGGACCGGGGAGGACATGCCCGCGACGATAGCTTGGGGGGATGGCCGCCGACCAGTCATCCGGGCAAGCGCCCGGCCAGGGCATGCCCGCCCTGCGCGGCGTCCCGCCCATCGCGCTGGTCATCACCGCCATCGTGTCGATCCAGTTCGGGGCGGCGCTGGCCGCCACCCTGTTCGACCGCCTGCCGCCCGGCGCCGTCTCGGCGCTGCGCCTGGGGTTGGCCGCGATCATCCTGCTGGCCCTCTGGCGGCCCTGGCGCACCGCCCACACGCCCCGCGCGCTGCGGCTGGCCGCGCTCCTGGGCGTCGTGCTCGGCGCGATGAACCTCATGTTCTTCTACGCCGTGGACCGCGTGCCGCTCGGCGTCGTGGTGACGATCGAGTTCCTCGGCCCGATCGCCGTCGGCGCCATCTTCTCCGCCCGCCGGCGCGACCTCGTGTGGCCCGGGCTGGCGCTGCTCGGCGTCGTGCTGCTGGCCCAGCCGTGGAAGGGCGAGGGCGGCCTGGACCCGCTCGGCCTCGCGCTCGCCGCCGGGGCCGGGGTGTTCTGGGGGCTCTACATCGTCATCGCCGAACGGGCCAGCCGCGAGTTCGACGGCGCGCAGGGGCTGGCGATCTCCATGGTCTTCGGCGCCCTGCTGGCCCTCATCCCGGGCATCGCCGGCGGCGGGCTCGGCCAGCTCGACCTGCCGATCCTGGGGATCGCCCTGGTCGTCGCGCTGGCCTCCTCGGTCATCCCCTACACGCTGGAGACCGAGGCGCTGCGGCGCATCCCGCGCGGCGTGTTCGGGGTGCTGATGTCGATGGAGCCGGCCGTCGCGGCGCTGGCGGGGCTCGTCGTCCTGGGGGAGACCCTCGACGCGGTGCAGCTCGTCGCCGTGGGCATCGTGGTGCTGGCCAGCGTCGGGGTCACCCGGTCCTCCACCGCGCTGGAGCGGCCCGAGGCCTCGATGGAGTCCTGAGCCGCTCCGGGCCGCCCGCGGGCGGCCCGTCCCGCGGGCTGCGCACCCGGCTGCGGGCCTCCATACTGGAGGGGTCGTGTTCCCCCTCAACGTCCCCAACGCGCTCACCGTGATGCGCATCCTCCTGGTGCCCGTCCTCGTGGTGGCGCTGCTGGACGAGACGGCCAACGGGGACCTGTTCGCGGCGATCGTGTTCGCCCTGGCCTCCTTCACCGATGCGGTCGACGGCTGGCTGGCCCGCCGCAGCGGCTCGATCACCACCTTCGGCAAGCTGATGGACCCGGTCGCCGACAAGCTCCTGATCCTCGCGGCGCTGATCGCGCTGGTGTCGCTCAACCGGGTCGCCGCGTGGGTGGCGATGGTCATCATCGCCCGCGAGTTCGCCGTCACCGCCACGCGCATGGCCGCCACCCAGCAGGGCATCGTGATCGCGGCCAACTGGTGGGGCAAGGCCAAGACGATCGTGCAGGTCGGCGTGATCTTCCTGCTCATCACCTTCCCCGACACGCCGCCGTGGCTGGAGGCACTCGTCTACGTGATGGTGGCGATCACCATCGTCTCCGGCGTCGACTACTTCTTCGGGCTGCGCCGCCTCATGCGCGAGGCGGACGAGAACCGCGCGGCCAAGGCGGCCAAGCGCGGCGAGCCAGACGCCGGCTAGTCATCGCCAGGAGCGCGGTGTTCGAGCGCCCTGCGCGAGAACCCGCAAGACAGAGCAAGCGCTCAGCGCGCAGCTCTGTCCATCCATTCCCGCATCGAGGTGTGGTGGGGGAGGTGCTCCCCGGTCACGACCTCGGCGCGCAGCTCACCGAGCTCGCCGAAGCGCTCGGCGACCACGTTGTGCTGGTGGATGGTCTCCAGGTTCTCCTGCCGGGCGCTGACGAACGTGTCGTCGGGCATGCCGCCGAACGTCTCCACGACGCCCTTGATCGCCTCGCGCACGCAGTCCTCCACGAAGCGGGGGCGGCGGTGGGCCTTCTCGACCACGGAGCCCTCGTCGGAACGCTTCATCAGCTCGTAGATCTCGCTGGACATCGACTCCTCGACGATCGCCAGCAGGGTGCTGGCCTCGACGTTCAGCTCCACGCCCTCGGGGACGCCGATGTGCAGCGTGCCCAGGCCGCGCTGGTTGTGCGTGGCGACGGGCACGGCCTGCAGGATGCGCTCGATCTCGTCCTCGCCGAAGCCCTGCTCGGCCAGGCGCACCCGGGAGGTGGCGGCGACGAGCTCCTGCGCGCACGGGCAGGCGGTCATGCCGGCGGCGGCGACGCCGACCATGCGGCGGGTGCCGTGCTCGGTGGCCACGGCCGAGCCGTAGAGGGTGTAGATCTCCTGCGTGAGGATCCCCGAGACGGGGGCCGGCTTGTGCTCGGGGTAGCGCGCCTGCACGGTCACCTCGGCGCGCTGCGCGCCCTGGCGCTCGCGCACCACCACGGCGATCCGCTCGGCGAGGGTCTCGGCGCCGAAGGCCGCCTCGCCCAGCACGACCTCGCCGATCGCCTCGTTGACGACCTCCTCGAAGCGCGACATGTGGGCGCCCTTCTGCTCGGGCCCCAGGTCGACAAAGCATTCGAGGTTGGCGGAGAAGAACTCGCCGGGGCCGTCGCCCGCGCCGCGGTTGATCCGGATGATCTTCTCGACGCCGGTCACGCCCACGCGGGAGAGCGAGACGTGCAGGGTCGGGCGCTGGTTCTGGACGTCGGGGGCGGAGACGGGAGAGCGAGCCATCCGTACAGGGTAGAGCGCGCCATGCTCCGGCCCGCGAAACCCCTGCAAGTCGCCGATCGTTGAGTGACGGCCGTCACACGAGTGGGTCGTCCTTGTGCGTATCTGTGCTATCACTCCCGGCCAGGTTGCCGCTTCGGCCCAACCGACGCTGAGCATTCAGGTCAAGAGGGGGACTGGTGTGAGTACGAAGGGTGCGTTGCTGGCTGATGAGACCGCCATCTGGGAGATGGACGAGCTCAAGGTGCTGATCACCGAAGGCCAGGAGAAGGGACTCCTGACGTTCGAGCAGATCGCGACCTGTCTGGAGGAAGTGGAGGTCACGAAGGAGCAGGTGGGCGAGTTGCACGCCTACCTCGTCGAGCACGGCATCGAGGTCGTCTCGGCCGCCGACGGCAAGCTCGCCACCTCGGAGGTGGCCAAGGTCGAGCAGGCGGCCACCGACCGTCGCGACCGCACGGATCGCAAGGGTCCCAAGAAGCCGGAGATCGACCTCACCGTCGAGCCCAGCCTCGACTCGCTGCGGCTCTACCTGCGGTCGATCGGGCGCGTCTCGCTCCTCACCGCCGAGCTCGAGGTGTCGCTGGCCAAGCGCATCGAGCGCGGCGACATGCAGGCCAAGGAGCAGATGGTCGAGGCCAACCTGCGCCTCGTCGTCTCCATCGCCAAGGGTTACCTCGGGCGTGGCCTGACGTTCCTGGACCTGATCCAGGAGGGCTCGCTGGGCCTCATCCGCGCGGTCGAGAAGTTCGACTACCGCCGCGGGTACAAGTTCTCCACCTACGCCACCTGGTGGATCCGCCAGGCCGTGACCCGCGCCATCGCGGACAAGGGGCGGACCATCCGCATCCCCGTCCACATGGTCGAGAAGCTCAACAAGGTCGTTCACGTGGAGCGCCAGCTCGTCCAGCTGCTCGGCCGCGAGCCGTCGCCGGAGGAGATCGCCCAGGAGCTCGACTGCACGGCCCGGGAGGTGCGCGACATCCTGCGCATGTCCCAGCAGCCGATCTCGCTGGAGAAGCCGATCGGCGAAGAGGAGGAGTCCGAGCTGGGCGACTTCGTCGAGGACGAGAACGCCGAGTCGCCGTTCGAGGTCGCCTCGATCAACCTGCGCAAGGACAACGTCCGTCGCGCGCTGGCGGCCCTGCCCCAGCGTGAGCGCGAGGTCATCGAGCTGCGCTTCGGGCTCACCGGCGAGCGGCCCCAGACGCTGGAGGAGGTCGGTCGCGCGTTCAACGTCACGCGCGAGCGCATCCGCCAGATCGAGAACCACACGCTGAAGAAGCTCGAGTCGCTGCCCGAGGCGCAGCGGCTCCGCGACGCAGGCTAGGGCGGGAGAGATTGCGGTCCCGGCGGCGCCTGGCGCGCCGCCGGGAGCCGCGAATCCGCCGTCCCCGCGAGCCGCCCCGCAGGCGTCGTCTGCCAGGCGAGTTCTCTATGCTCCGTCGCTGCCCCTGGCGGGATAGCGAAGCGGTCAAACGCACAGCGCTGTAAACGCTGCCTCTCTGAGTTCCCAGGTTCGAATCCTGGTCCCGCCACTGCGAATCGCCGCATCCGAGATCCCGCCCCCGTGCGGGATCTCGTCGTTCGGGGGCGCCGGGCTACGGGGCGGTGATGGAGGCCGTCGGGCGCTGCTCGCCCCACGATTTGCGGCCGTCCCCGGTGATCGGGTGCGGCGGGCCGCCCAGCGCGGCCGGCTGCAGCACCGCCTCGCCCACACCCTTGACGCGGGCGACGACCTCGCGCGCGTTGCTCATGAGGTCCTGGCTGCCGTAACCATGGAGGGAGGCGTCCAGGCCGCTGGCGTCGATCCCGGCGGCGTCGGCGAGGTACAGGGCGCGCGGCAGGTGGAAGTCCTGGGTGACGACGACGGCGCTGCGGATGCCGAAGATCGTGCGGGCGCGCTTCATCGACGCCCACGTGTTGAAGCCGGCGTGGTCGGTGAAGATCCGCCGGGCCGGCACGCCCTGGGCCTCCAGGGCGCGGCGCATCACGTCGGGCTCGTCGTAGCTCCACTGGCCGTGATCGCCGGACACCAGGACGCTGTCGACCTTGCCGGCGCGGTACAGGGCGGCGCCCTGGCGCACCCGGTCGGCCAGCATCGAGCTCATCTTCCCGTCCGGCTGCACGAAGGCCCCCAGGACGATCGCGGCCTGGGCGTGGGGGACGTCGGCGGCGCGCGAGTGCTCCCGGCCGCTCTCGGAGAGCAGCACGTAGGCGTTGACGGCGCCGACGAGCAGCGCGAGGGCCAGGCCCCCGGCCACGACGACCAGCAGGACCCGGCGCAGCGTGCGGGGCACGGGCTAGGGCCGGGGCGACC
Source organism: uncultured Solirubrobacteraceae bacterium (assembly GCA_964642225.1). Taxonomy (GTDB): domain Bacteria; phylum Actinomycetota; class Thermoleophilia; order Solirubrobacterales; family Solirubrobacteraceae; genus JBBQCW01. The sequence goes on from CAZXNX010000042.1 coordinate 6,092, forward strand.
GCTGCAGGAACTGCTCGGCGGCGCCGACCACGATCCCGATGATCCCGATGATGATGAGGGCGTTGCCGCCCGCATCGAAGTTGAAGTCCTCGTTCGTCGCGGTCACCGCGAAGCGCAGGATGAGCCCGGTCGCGAACAGGATGATGGAGAGGCCGAGAGTCATGG
>CAZXNX010000042.1:6356-8435 GCA_964642225.1 uncultured Solirubrobacteraceae bacterium
ACGATCACGCTGATGGCCAGGTTGTTGGTCTCCTCCAGCACGAGCGTGGTCCGCCCGGCCGCCCGCAGCGCGGCCCGCGTGGCGGTGCGCGGCTGCTGGCCGCTCAGGAGCTCCTCCTGCAGGCAGCGCACCGCGGCGGCCAGGTCGTGGATCGCCAGGATGGCCTCGGGCGGCACGTGTGCGTCGACGTCCACGGCGCGCAGCACCCCGCGGGCCAGCACCCGCGTGTTGCGGGCCAGGAGGTCCAGGGCGGGGGCGGCCTGGGCGAAGCGGTCGATCTCGCCGCGATGGCGGCGGCGCAACGGCGCGTAGCGGGCCGTCTCCACGCTCACCGTCACGCCGGAGGCGAACTCGTGCACCGCGTCGTCGATCGCGCGGGCCTGCAACAGCGCGTCGACGGCCGCGTCGTGGTCGCGGCCCTGGAGCGCCAGGGCGACGGCGTCCAGGCCGCCCGCGAGCTGGGTCAGCAGCGGCCCGGCCGTGCGCCGCGCGAGCGCCACCGGGTCCAGCGGCGCGATCAGGAGGTTGATGGCCAGGGCCACGCCGCAGCCGATCAGCGCGTCGAAGAAGCGGGTGAAGGTGAAGCCGGTGGGCACCTGGATGGTGGCCACCAGCACGGCCGAGGTGGCCGCCTGGGTGACGGCCAGGCCCTTGCCGCCCAGGACGATCGCCACGAGCATGGCCAGCGCCACCACGAGCGCCAGCTGCCAGGCGCCGGAGCCCAGGGCGATGATGATCGCGTCGCCGACCCCGATCCCCAGCGCGACCCCGAAGCTCAGCTCCACGGCGCGCCGCGTGCGCTGTCCGTAGGTCAGCCCGAGGGTGATGATCACCGACATCGGCGCGAAGAACGCGTTGGGGTGCCCGAACACGTCGGTCGCCAGGACCCAGGCGATCGCGGCGCCGATCGCGGTCTGCGCGACCGCGGGCAGCGACCAGCGCAGGTCCGACACGCGCTGGCGGGCGGTCACACGGGACGCCTCGGCCACGTTGCTGGCCATCTCGCCCGCGCGTTCGGTGGTGGCGTCCCACACGTCGCTGGCGGAGCGGTCGGGCACGGCGCTACGTCAGGCGTCCGTCCTGGACGGCCGCGCGGACGGCCTGCCAGTCCTGCTCGTTCTGGTCGGCGTAGGCCTGGGCGAAGTCGGCCAGCGCGCGGTCCAGCGAGTCGGAGTTGCCGCAGTAGCCCGCGATCGCGACCGGGTCGCCGGTGCGCGCGTGGGCCTTGGCCAGCAGCCCGCCGCACACGCGGGCGTAGTCGTGGAGCTGCTCGGCGGACAGGCGTGTGGGGTCCACCGCGCCCTTCATGTCGCGCAGCTGCCGCACGTAGTAATGGTGTCCACCGAAGGACGTCCAGCCCAGGAACGGGTCGCTGACCGACTGGATGCGGCGCTGGCCGTCCACGACCCGCTGGCCGGGGTGGGGGTAGTTCGTCGGCTCCACGTACGGGGCCAGGGCGGAGTCGCGCGCCTCCTGGATCTGGAGGAAGAGGGCGTCGTCGGGCGCGCCGCCCTGCAGCGCCGCCACCCACGAGCGGGCGCCCACGCTGCCGACCCCGGTGACCTTGGCGGCCACGTCGATGAGGTGGTAGCTGCGGATGAGGTCGCGCCGGTCGGCCAGCAGGCCCTCGGTGTAGGTCTCCAGCGCGCCGAGGATCTCCGCGCGCTGCTCGTCGGTCCCGCGCACGAGCAGCGGCGGGTGCTCGTGGAAGCGCCACGTGCCGTCGTGCTCGCTGACCGTGAAGCGCTTGAGGTCGGGGTCGTTGGTGCGGGCGGTCGCGTTGCGCCGCGAGCGGCCCAGCTCGGCGTTGAACGACTTGGAGAACAGCCCCTGGTCGTACTCCTTGCCGTCCAGGCGCAGGGTGAACAGCTCCAGCAGGGTCTGGTCGCCGCGGCGGCGCATGGTGTGGCGGTACTGGGCCACGGCGGCCATGGCGGCGGCGCGGTTCTCCTTGGCTCCGAGCCCCCGCTCGCGGCCGGCCACGACGAGCGAGACGGCGAGGCGCTTGAGGTCCCACTCCCACGGCCCGGCGATGGCCTCGTCGAAGTCGTTGATGTCGAACACCAGGTCGCGTTCGGG
>CAZXNX010000042.1:8445-9002 GCA_964642225.1 uncultured Solirubrobacteraceae bacterium
GGAGAGGTTGGCGTCCCCGCACAGCCACACGTCCAGCCCGGTGGACGGGGTGGTGGCCAGGTCGGCGGCCATCACGTCCACGGAGGCGCGCATGAAGGCGAAGGGGGAGGAGGCCATGCGCTCCACCCGGATCGGCAGCAGCTCGGGGATGCGGTCCGCGTTGCTGCGGCGCACCGCCTCGACCGGATCGAGGCGGGTGGCCGGCGCTTCCCACCCGGCGTGGGTGCCGCGGGGCAGGCCGGCTCGCAGCTCCCGCCCCTGCGCGCGGCGGACGGCCTTGGACGGGACGGGCTTGGCCAATCCGAGGTGCTGGATGTCGGTCATTCCCGGTCGACTCTTTCACACCCCTGCCCCGGCCGCCTCATGCGAAGGGGACCGCCCACCGCCGTGATTCAGCCGGCGGCGGCGGTGACGGCCAGCAGGGAGATGCCCAGGCGCACGCCGGCCGCCTCCTGGTCGGCGCGCCCGGCGAACATCTCGTCGATCGCCGCCACCACCATCCCGCGCACCATCGCGCACATCCATGCCGAACGGCGCCACCGGCTGCTCGCGTCACA
>CAZXNX010000042.1:9012-11901 GCA_964642225.1 uncultured Solirubrobacteraceae bacterium
GCAGGTCCTGCCGGGCCTCGCCGCGGTCGCGGGCGGCGGTCACGTAGGTGACGAGGGGGTCGTTGTCCTCCAGCCCGAGCTCCAGCACGACCTCGTCCTGGATCATCCGGTGGCTGTCGAGGAAGCGGTAGCGGGCGCCGAGGGCCATGGCCTGCACGCCCAGGTCGCGCATCATGTCCGGCAGGGGGCGCTCGGGGGCGGCGATGCGCCCGAGCATCGCCCACGAGTCGTGGATCACGTACTCCACGATCGCCCGCACGAGGTCCTCGCGGGAGGGGAAGTGGCGGTAGACGGTGGTGCGGCCCAGCCCCGAGGCATCGGCGATCTCCTTCATGCTCGCGGAGGGGCGCGCGGCCATCACCTCGATGGCGGCTTCCACCACGGCATCGCGGTTGCGCACGGCATCGGCACGGCGGTTGAGTGGCTCCGAGTTCGGCGTCACGGCCGCAAGTCTCTCCCATTTGCCTGGCGCGCCGCAGGGGTTTCCCCCGCCGGGCGGCGGTGGGATGCTGGCGCTACCCCCGATCGAAGGGAAGGGCATGGCGTCCTCCGCTGCTCCCCACGTCCTGGTGGTGGCCTGCAAGACGGCCACGGATCCCGCGCTGCTCGCCGCCGTCACTGAGCGCGCCGACCGCGGCCCGTGCGCCTTCACGCTGCTCGTGCCGGCGCCGACCTCCACGCTCGAGCGCCTCACGGATCCGGACGACGCCGACCGCGGCGCGGCCCAGGAGATCCTCGACGCGGCGCTCCCCCGGATCCGCGAGGCGGCGGGCGGCGCGCCCGTCGACGGGATCGTCGGCGACCCCACCCCGCTCAGCGCCATCGCCGACGCCGTCAACGTCGTCGGCTTCGACGAGATCATCATCTCGACGCTGCCCCACGCCGTCTCGCGGTGGCTGCACCTGGACCTGCCCCACAAGGCGGCCGGGCTGGGCCTGCCGGTGACGACGGTCAGCGCTCGCGCATAGCGGGCGGGTGGGCGATCAGCCCGGTGCGGTGGCGAGCTGCTCGCCGACTGTGCCGTCGGCCAGCGACGTCTCGCCCAGGCGGGTGGCGCTGTAGGTGGAGCCGGACGTGCCGAACGTGCGCCGCGTGACCAGCCCGGCGCGCTCCAGCAGCGGGAGCGCCTCGATGGTCGGTCCCAGCAGCGGCTGGCGGTAGCGCACCTTCTGGGAGTGCCCGCGCATGAGCCAGGAGACCACCTCCATCGGCCCCTGCTGGTGCCCGCTCTTGGCGTTGATGCCGTCGGGCCCGAACGCGGGCATGATCGCCGCCGCGAGCTCCGGGAGCGGCAGGTTGCGCAGGCGATCGGACTCCGCCTGCGCCGCCGCCTTGTCCTCACCGCCACCGAAGAGCCCCATGGCGGCAGCCTACGTCGCCGAGGGCGGGGCAGGCAACCGGACGGCCCGGCGCGTCGCCCCGCGCGGCGGCTCGCTATTCTCGCTCCCCACGCCCTCCTAGCTCAGTCGGTAGAGCGCTTCCATGGTAAGGAAGAGGTCATCGGTTCGAATCCGATGGAGGGCTCTCCACCGTCGCTCCCGACCCGCTCCCCTCACGCCGATCCCCGGCCGTCGTCGCCGATGACGACCGCGAGTGCAGGCTCATGCCATACGAGGGTGAACTCGCACGACGGCTGGTCGACGTAGATCCGGTCGGGCAGCGTGAGCCCGTCCGCGGCCAGTACGCGTTCGACCGACTCCCAGCGGGTCAGGAAGCTCTTCGCTTCGGCGGAGGGCTCCCGCGCGCGGGCCTGCTGGGCAATCCTCGCCACGGCGTCTGGCGGCCACGTGAAGGTGGTGGGACTGTCACCGCATCGGTAGGTGAGCGAGCCGGTCCGAAGGTCGTGGCACCAGCGGTCCGGCACCGAGCCGCCATCGGCGGCCAGCACGGAGAGGACGTGGGCGTTGGCGATCATCGAATCCATGCCCCGATGATCGGGCGCTCAGGACCACGGAACAACACGCAAACGCACCGAGTCTGCGTCGTACGTGGGACAACTTCGTGACGGCGTTGCACATTGATGCGTTCACACCGTATGCGTAGTATGTGCCCATGCGGACGACGGTTGATCTTGACCCGGATGTCGATGCGCGTCTCCGCGCGCTGGCCCGCGAGCGCGGCGTCCCGTTGCGGGTCGTGATCAACGACGCGCTGCGCCGGGGTGTCGGTGCCGAGCACGGGGGCGGCGGCGAGTACCGGCTCCCGACCAAGGCGCTCGGCGTCCGTCCGGGCGTCGATCTGGACAAGGCCCTGGCGCTTGCCGGCCAACAGGAGGACGACGAGATCGCACGGAAGCTCGAGTTGCGGAAGTGAAGGTGCCCGACGTCAACCTCCTGCTGTACGCGGTCGACGAGACGTCGCCGCGTTTCGATCGGGCCAACCCCTGGGTCGAGGCCATGTTCGGTGGCTCCGAGACGGTCGGGCTCGCCTGGGTGGTGGCGCTGGCGTTCGTGCGGCTGACCACGAAGGCGCAGGTGATGTCGTCGCCCCTGAGTGTGGGGGAGGCGCTGGACATCGTCGACGGCTGGCTGCTCCGGCCGAATGTCGTGGCGATCCACCCGACCGACCGGCATGCGTCCGTCCTACGCGAGCTGTTGGCGCCGCTGGGCAGCGGGGGCAATCTGGTCACCGATGCGCACCTGGCGGCGCTGGCCATCGAGCACGGCGGGGAGCTCGTGTCGTGTGATGCGGACTTCTCGCGGTTTCCCGGCCTGCGCTGGCACGACCCGCTGCGCGCGCCCGAGACCCGCTGAGGGGCCGCGGGCGCGGACGGGCAGAACGGTCACGCTGCTCAGACGGGCATCTCCCGCGGGCCCGTGGCGCCGAAGACGGCGGAGACCTCGGTGACGAGGTTGGCCGGGAACCCGCCCGCCTCGGCGTGCTCGAGGA
>CAZXNX010000043.1:0-11874 GCA_964642225.1 uncultured Solirubrobacteraceae bacterium
GAGCCGCAGTGGATGCTCGACTTCCGCCTGAAGTCGCTCGACCACTACGAGAAGCGGCCCATGCCGAACTGGGGCGCTGACCTGAGCGGCATCAAGTTCGAGGACATCTTCTATTACATCCGTCCCTCTGAAGGTGTCGGCCGCTCCTGGGATGAGGTGCCCGAGTACATCAAGAACACCTTCGAAAAGCTCGGCATTCCCGAGGCGGAGCGCAAGTTCCTGGCTGGCGTGGGTGCGCAGTACGAGAGCGAAGTCATCTACCACTCGCTGCGCGAGGACCTCGAGAAGCTCGGCGTCGTCTTCCTGGACATGGACTCCGCCGTGCGTGAGCACCCGGACCTGGTCAAGAAGTACTTCGGGACGATCATTCCCTACAACGACAACAAGTTTGCGGCGTTGAACTCAGCGGTCTGGTCGGGTGGCTCGTTCATCTACGTGCCGCCGGGAGTAAAGGTCGAGGTCCCGCTGCAGGCCTACTTCCGCATCAACACGGAGAACATGGGCCAGTTCGAGCGCACGATCATCCTCGCCGACGAGGGCAGCTACGTGCACTACGTCGAGGGCTGCACCGCCCCGACCTACAGCGGCGACTCACTGCACTCCGCGGTCGTCGAACTGATCGCCAAGCCCGGCGCGCGCATCCGGTACACGACCGTCCAGAACTGGTCGCAGAACGTCTACAACCTCGTCACCAAGCGGGCCGTCGCCGAGCGCGACGCGACCGTCGAGTGGGTCGACTGCAACCTCGGCTCCAAGCTGACGATGAAGTACCCCGCCGTCTACCTCATGGGCGAGCGCGCCCACGGCGAGGTCCTGTCCATCGCCTTCGCCGGCAAGGGCCAGCACCAGGACGCCGGCGCCAAGATCGTCCACGCGGCGCCCAACACCACGTCGAACATCTTCGCCAAGTCGATCTCCAAGGACGGCGGGCGCAGCTCCTACCGCGGTCTGCTCGAGGTCGCCAAGGGCGCCCACGGCAGCAAGTCCAAGGTCGTCTGCGACGCGCTGCTGCTCGACGAGCACAGCCGCTCGGACACCTACCCGACGATCCGCATCGGGGAGGACGACGTCGACGTCGGGCACGAGGCCACGGTCTCCAAGGTCGGCGAGGAGCAGCTCTTCTACCTCATGTCCCACGGGATCGACGAGGAGGAGGCCAGCAAGCTCATCGTCAACGGCTTCATCGAGCCGATCGTCAAGGAGCTGCCGATGGAGTACGCCATCGAGATGAACCGCCTGATCGAGCTGCAGATGGAAGGGTCGATCGGCTGATGAGCGTTCTCGAGGCCGCCGAGCCGACCTTCCTGGCCGAGCGCCGCGCCCGCGGCGCGGCGGCGGCCAGCACCATGCCCGTCCCGCAGTTCCGCGGGACGCCCGGGTGGGAGTTCACCCCGATCGACGACATCGACCTCGACGCGTTCGTCGCCGTCGCCGCCGGCGACCTCGCGACGGTCGCCGAGCCGGTGTTCAGCTTCGACGGCGCCGCCACGCCCGACGGCACCGAGGAGGTCAGCGAGGGCCCCATCGTCCTGCCGCTCGCCGTCGCCGCCCAGCGCCACCCCGAGCTGGTGCAGCAGCACCTCGGCTCCGTGGTCCACGACTCGATCATCACCGCCCGCAACGACGCCATGTGGACCGACGGCACGTTCGTCTACGTCCCCCGCGGCGTGACGCTCGACGCCCCGATCCTGCTCAGCACCGTCCACGAGGAGTCCGGGAGCGCGCTCTACCACCGCACGCTCATCGTCCTGGAGGACCAGGCCGAGGCCGAGGTGTGGGACCAGACGCTGTCGGCAGACGGGGAGACCGAAGGCCTCGTCAACGGCGTCGTGGAGCTCGTCGTCGGCGCCGGCGCGCGGCTGCGTTACGTCGGCGCCCAGGACCTCAGCGAGAAGACGTGGGTGTTCGGCGCCCAGCGGGCCACCGTCGCCCGCGACGCCACCCTGGACTGGATCACGCTCGGCTTCGGGTCGGGCAACGGCAAGGTCTTCCTGGAGACCGAGCTGGCCGGTCCCGGCGCGCACGCCAAGGTCACCGGCGCCTACGCCACCGAGGGCCGCCAGCACCTGGACTTCGACACGCTGCAGACGCACGCCGCCCCCAACTGCGTCTCGGACCTGGCCTTCCGCGGCATCCTCACCGGCCGCTCCAGCGCCGTGTGGCGCGGGATGATCAAGGTCGACGAGGGCGCCCAGCAGACCGACGGCTTCCAGGAGTGCCGCAACCTGCTGATCGGCAAGAAGGCCCACGCCGACGCGATCCCCGGCCTGGAGATTCTCGCCGACGACGTGCGCTGCACCCACGCCGCGGCCATCGCCCAGGTCGACCCCGACCAGATCTTCTACCTGCGGGCCCGCGGGCTGGACGAGCGCTCCGCCAACCGGCTCGTCATCGAGGGCTTCCTGCAGGCGCTCGTCGAGCGCTTCGCCGACGGCCCCCTGCACGACGCCGTGGCGACGGCGATAGACCGCCGCCTCGAGCGCGTCCTGGGCTAGCCGTCAGGCCGCCGCGGGCGCGATTGCGTCGAGCGCGGCCTGGATGTCGTCCAGCGTCTGGTAGCGCAGGCCGAGGGCGTGGACGTTCGCGTACCGCACGATGCCCTCCGCGTCGATGATGAACACCGCGCGGCGCACGCCGATCACGGGGGCCACGACGCCGTAGGCACGGGCGACCGCCTTGTCGGTGTCGGCCAGCAGGGGGACGTTGAGCTGGTGGTTGAGCGTGAACGCCTCGTGACTGGCCACGTCCTGCGGGGAGATGCCCACGACGACCGCGTCGAGGGCCGCCATGTCGTCCGGCCGCGCGGCGTACGAGCAGAACTGCTTCGTGCAGACGGTGGTCTCGTCGCCGGGGTAGAAGAGGAGCACCACCCGCTTGCCCAGGTGCTCGGAGAGGCGGAACTGCCCGTCCGTCCCGGGGAGATCGATGTCGGGGGCGCGGAGCCCGAGAAGCTGATGGTCGGCCATGGGTGCAAGGCTACTCGGCGTGAACCCGTGGATCGAGAAGCACGCCGCCGCCATCGCCCTGCGCGCCGAGCGCGAGCTCGAGGCCCTGGTCGGCGTCTCCAGCCCCTCCGGTGACATCCCCGGCGCGGAGGAGGCGATCGCCATCGCCATCGCCTTCGCGCCCGACGCCGCGCAGGCCCACCGCGTGCCGTGCTCGACGCCGTCGTGCGCGCCCGACCTGTTGCTGCGCGTCGAAGGCACCGGGACGGGGCGGCTGTTGCTCCTGGGGCACCTCGACACGGTCGTGGACCACGCCCACCACCGCCCGGCCTCCGTGGACGCCCACCGCATGACCGGCTCGGGCACGGTCGACATGAAGGGCGGCGACGTGCTCGCCCTCGGCGTCCTGCGCGCGCTGGCCCAGGACCGCACCGCCGACTTCGCCGAGGTCGTGCTGCTGCTCGTGTGCGACGAGGAGTGGCGCACCGAGCCGTTCGGCCACGTCGAGCGGTTCGCCGGCTTCGACGCCTGCCTGTGCTTCGAGGCCGGGGAGCGCACGGCCGGCGGCGACGACGCGGTGGTCGTGCGGCGCAAGGCGGCCGGCTCCATCCTGGTGGACGCCCACGGCCGCTCGGCCCACTCCGGCGCCTCCCCCGACGACGGCCGCAACGCGCTGCTGGCGCTGGCCCGGGTCGCCCAGCTCATCGCCGCCGCCCACGACCCGCACGGCCCTGACCGCCTCACCAGCGTCCCCACCATCCTGCAGGCGGGGGAGGCGCTCAACGTCGTGCCGGCCGCCGGCCGCCTCACCGCTGACCTGCGCGCCGACCGCCTCGACGCCATCGAGGCGGTGCTGGCCACGCTGCCCCAGGAACTCGACGAGGTCCGCCTGGTGCCGCGGATGGGCCGCCGCTGGCCCGGGATGGACGCGCGCGAGAGCACCGCGGCGCTGCTGGCCGCCGCCTCCGACGGCCTGGGCCGGCCGATCGCCCCCGCCCAGCGGGGCGGGGCCTCGGACGCCAGCCATTTCGCCGCGGGGATCCCCCTGACGGTGGACGGCCTCGGGCCCGTCGGCGGGGGCGCCCACGCGCCCCACGAGTACGTCGAACGGGGTTCGCTGGAGCCGCGGGCGGCTGTCGCGTTGGCGCTCGCCGATGCGGTGTTGCGCGCCACATGAGCGCTGCACGGCGTGTTGCAGTGCGCCATCTGAACCCCTGAATCGCGCTCCACCAGCGGGAATCACCCCGTTCGGGTGGTCGGGTGGGGTGGCCCAGCCGCCGAGTTCGCTACCGTTCCGTCTGTCTGTTCGATCACATGACGCCGAGTTCCCGTCACACGGATGACGGGGAACGGGGGACCCACTGGGCCGGTGCAATCCGGTCATGGGGCGAATCGCCGCAAATGTGCGGTGTAGCGCGACTCTTTCCGCGCGAGCCCGACAGCTAACCCCGTAGGCGCACGAAAGAGAAGGGAACACCCGACGTGCCTACAACAGTTCGCCGCACCAGTACCGCGATGTTCGCGGCCCTGATTCTCGCCGTCGCCGCCACCGCGGCCACGGCGATCACGCTCACCGCGACCGCCGACTCGGCGACCACCACGCTCGGTCAGCGCGTCCTGCACACCGGCGACTCCGGCGCGGACGTCAAGAAGCTGCAGAAGCTTCTTGTCGCCGTCGGCGCCAAGACCTCCACCGACGGCGAGTTCGGCTCCGGCACGGCCTCGGCCGTCAAGCGCTTCCAGCGCTGGGCCGGCCTCCAGGCCAGCGGCAGCGTCGGCACCCGCACGGTCCGCGCGCTCAGCGCCGCCGTGAAGGGCAAGCGCACCATCGGCAGCTCCTCCGCCGGCGGGGCGAGCATGAACATGGTCGGCAGCGACCTCGCCGACGAGGGCGACATCCCCTTCACCAAGGCGACGCTGCACAACGGCATCGCCACCGCGCCGGCCAACGCGCCCTCCGACGTCAAGGAGATCATCGCGGCCGGCAACGAGATCGCCAAGAAGCCCTACGTCTACGGCGGCGGGCACGGCAGCTGGAAGTCCAGCGGCTACGACTGCTCCGGGTCGGTCTCCTACGCCCTCCACGGCGCCGGGCTCCTGAACACCCAGCTCACCTCGGGTGACCTCGAGGACTGGGGCAAGGCCGGCAAGGGCAAGTGGGTCACGATCTACGCCAACGGCGGCCACACGTTCATGTACGTGGCCGGGCTGCGCTTCGACACGTCGGGCGCCTCACCGAGCCGCTGGCAGGACGAGTGGCGCTCCAAGAGCGGCTTCGTCGTGCGTCACCCCAACGGCCTGTAGCACCAGCAGCACGACGCGTCGACGTCGACGGGTAGCCTCGCCTCATGGCGCTCCCCGTCGACGTCCGTGTCCCGGCCAGCCCCGACGACGAGCTGCTCGGGGCCGAGCTCACCACCGTCCTGGCCGAGCGCACCGACGCCCAGCGGGTCGCCGACATCGCCCGCGAGATCGCCGACGGCTTCTCCGCCCTGGCCCACATCGGGTGCGGCGTCTCCTTCTTCGGCTCCGCCCGGGTCGGGGAGGACCACCCCGACTACGCCCTGACCCGGGAGACGGCGCGGCAGGTCGCCCATGCCGGGTACGCCGTGATCACCGGCGGCGGCCCGGGGCTGATGGAGGCGGCCAACCGCGGCGCCCAGGACGGGCCAGGCGTGTCGGTGGGGCTCAACATCGTCCTGCCGCACGAGCAGCATCCCAACCCGTACCAGGACGTGGAGCTCACGTTCACCCACTTCTTCGCCCGCAAGCTGATGTTCGTGCGGTACGCGGCGGCCTTCGTCGTCATGCCGGGCGGGCTGGGCACCCTCGACGAGTTCAGCGAGGCGCTGCTGCTCATCCAGACGGGCACGGTCCGCCACTTCCCCGTGGTGCTGGTGGGCAGCCGCTTCTGGCAGGGCCTGGTCGACTGGATGGAGGACGAGATGGCCGGCCGGGGGATGATCGCCCCAGCGGACCTGGACCTCTTCACGGTGACCGACGATCCGGCCGAGGTCGTCCGTCTCGTCCAGCAGGGCGAGCTGCGTCAGGGCTGGCCCCGCGGCCCCGCACTGCTGGCCGCCGGTGGCTGAGTCTCCGGGCACGAGCGTCCACGCGCCACACTAGGATTGCGCGCCCCCTCAAAGGACCAACGCCATGAAGGTCGCTCCCCGCCCCGCCCTCGCGCTCTTCGCCTGGGCGGCCTACGTCGTCGTGTTCATCGGGCTGTTCGCCGTCCTGGGCGTCGACTACGACAACGTCAGCCGCAGCACCGGGAACATCCTGAAGGCGGTCGTCATCCCCGTCGGTGGGGCCGTGCTCGTGATGGTCGTCCTGACCACCCGCTGGGGCTGGTGGCGCGCGGTCATGCGCGACCACCCGATCGCCGGCCACCGCTGGATGCTCATCATCCCCGCGCTCATGGCCTGCGGGATCATCGCGGCCCTGGCGAACGTCTCCTGGGACAAGGTCGACTCCTCCATCGCGCTGACCCTCGTCGTCGGGTGCGCCCTGGTCGGGTTCGGCGAGGAGATCTGCAACCGCGGCCTGGCCCTCGTCGGCCTGCGCGGCGGGCTCACCGAGGTCCAGGCCTGGCTCGGCACCTGCGGCCTCTTCGCGCTCCTACACGCCTTCAACATCATCGTCGGCCAGAGCGTCACGGCCACCCTCCAGCAGCTCGTCTTCGCCTTCCTCGTCGGCAGCGTCCTCTACGCGACCCGCCGGGTCACCGGCCTCCTGGCCGTGGCGATGCTCCTGCACGGCTTCTGGGACTTCGCGTCGCTCATGTCGTCCAACACCAAGACCGGCGACGTCACCCCGACCGCCTCAGGGGCCTTCCCGACGGTGTTCCTCTTCATCGCGGTCATCGTCTCGCTGATCGCCATGCGCACGATCACCCGCGCCGACCCGGCGACGGGGGAGCAGGGCCCGGCGTAGCGCGGATGCCGGCGGGAGCTCCCGCCCCAGGGTCTGGGTGCGGCGGCTGTGCGCTGTCCCACGGTCCCAGGCGACGGTTGTGCGTATGGTTGGCGCTCGGGCACTCTGCCGAACGGACGTCGTCGTGGTTGAGCAGGAGCGGTTGTTGCGGCGGTTCTGGGCGGCTGCCGAGCGGGCCGAGCCGGTGGACCGGTTCCTCGCCCCGGGGTTCGAGATCGTGGGCGCGCTCCTCCCCTCCGGGGACGCCCTGAGCGCCGACTCGGTGGATCAGCGTATGCGCCAGTACGACGACGATCTCGCGTCCTGGTCCCTGCGACTGCGCGACGCGCTGCCGGAGCCGGAGGGCGAGCGCGTGGCCGCGGTCGTCGAGGCGGATGCGACCGGCAGGGACGGCACGGAGGAGGCGCGATTGCGCGGCGCGGTCTACGAGTTCGCCGGCAACCGGATCGCCAGGGTCACCACCTTCGAGGACGCCGGCGATGCGCTGCGCGAGATCGGACTGGACCCGGCCACCGCCTATGCCGTGCGCCGGGAGGATCCCGAGCTGGTGGTGTGGCTCTTCCACACGAGGCTGGAGCGCGGGGAGGACGTCGACGACCTCCAGGCGCCGGACGCGACCCGCGAAGGAAGCATCCTGCAGGTGTCCCCGGACCTCCCGTCGCGCACGCGCATCACCGAACGGTTCGCCGAGCTCGACGCCCTGTACTCCGCATGGTGCGTGCGACTCACCGACACCTTCATGGCCGCCGACGGCAGGGTCGTCGCGACCGTGTCGGCCCACGGAACGTTCGATGGCGTGGAGCACGCGCACGTCGGTGCGACGGTGTTCGACGTGCGCGGAGGGCTCATCCGGCACATGACCGCCTACAGCGACGTGCACGACGCGTTCGACGCCGTCAGCACCGCGCAGTCCCCGGCCGGCGAATACCGGGACCTGTTCGACGCGGCGGGCGTGGGCCTCGTCCATCACGCGGCGGACGGGCGCATCATCGACGCGAACGAGAACGCGATGACGATTCTCGGCCTCACCTCGGAGCAACTGTGTGGGCGCACCCCGTTGGATTCCCTCTGGCGTGTCGTACGCGAGGACGACTCGCTGTTCCCCGGTGAGGAGCACCCCGCCTCGGTCACGCTGCGCACCGGAGCCGAGCAGACCGGCGTGATCATGGGTGTGCACAAGCCCGACGGAACGCTGACGTGGATCTCCGTGACCTCGCGCCTGGTGGCGCCTGCGGTGGCCGGCGGCCCGCGTGAGGTCCTGGTGTCCTTCACCGACATCACCGCGCTCGTCACCGCCAGTGACCGGGCGCAGGATGAGCTGGAGTCGGAGCTGCTGCACGACGCGCTCACCGGTCTGCCCAACCGCGTCCTGTTCATGAATCGCCTCGAGCACGCGCTGCACCAGATGCGGCGCGGCGAAGGGACGGTGGCCGTCCTCTTCATCGACCTGGACCACTTCAAGGCCGTCAACGACTCCCAGGGCCACGAGGCCGGCGACCGCGCGCTGATCGCCGTGGGCCGGCTCGCCACCGACGCGCTGCGACCGGGCGACACCGTCGCCCGGCTCTCGGGCGACGAGTTCGCCGCCCTGTGCACCGACTGCACCCTTCCGGAGGCCCAGGCGATCGCCGCGCGCATCTCCGATGCCGTCAGCGGCATCCATGCCGGCTCGCCGACCATGCCGCTGGGAGCGAGCATCGGGATCGCCCGCTCCGACGACCCGGCGATCCCACCCGCCGACCTGCTCGCGCACGCCGACAGCGCCATGTACGCGGCAAAACAGTCGGGGCGCGGCCGGTTCGTGACCTACACCGCCGACCTGGGGTGAGCGCGGCCCGCGGCCTCGCGGGCTAGCGCGCGGCGGGGTCCGGCGAGACGAACGCCTCGTCGATCACGCGGCCCAGGTCGCTCGGCGAGAACGGCTGCACGAGGACGTGGTGGGCGCCGTGGTCGGGCGGCAGGACGGTGTGGGCGACGGTGATGGCCACCCGCACGGCGTGGGCGTGGAAGGTGCGCACGTGGTCCAGGGCGTCGCGGCCGAGGGTGCTCAGCGGCTCGAAGAGCAGGAGGTCCAGCCGGGAGGGCGCGTCGGGGCCCAGCCCGTCGTGGGGGAGCCAGAGCACCGGAGCGTCGCCGCGCCGGGTGACCAGGCGGGCCAGGAGCTCCCGGGTCTCCGGGACGGGTTCGGCGATGCAGACGGTGAGCATGGGAGTGACAGCAGCTTTCCCACCACCGGGACCGGCGGCGGCTGAATAGGGTATGAATGACGTATGAGCGTCCACCGCATCCTCGTCGTCGACGACGATCTCGAAGTTCGCACGCTGGTCCGGACCCTTCTCGAGCGGGCCGGCGCGACGGTGCGCGAGGCCGCCGACGGCCGTGAGGCGCTGCGGATCTTCTTCGACGTCCGCCCCGACCTCGTGGTGCTCGACGTCGAGATGCCCGAGCTCGACGGCTGGGAGACGCTGGAGCGGCTGCGGGACCTCAGCGAGGTGCCCGTGCTCATGCTCACCGCGCGCGACGCGGAGATGGAGAAGGTCCGCGGGCTGCGGGCCGGCGCCGACGACTACGTGACCAAGCCGTTCGGCCGCCAGGAGTTCCTGGCCCGGGTCAACGCACTGCTGCGCCGCTCGGCCGGTGCCAAGCCGGTGGAGCGCGAGACCTACGAGGACGGCCTCATCGCCATCGACGTGGCCGACGCCCGCGTGACGGTGGGGGGCACCGAGGTGCACCTCACCCCGCTGGAGTTCCGCCTGCTGGTCGCGTTCGTGCGCAACCCCGACCAGGTGCTCAGCCGCGACCAGCTGCTGGACCTCGTGTGGGGCGACGCGTCCGGGGTGGCGGCCGACCAGGTCAAGCTCTACGTGGGCTACCTGCGCCGCAAGCTCGAGCCCGCGCTCGACGGGGCGGAGATGCCGATCACCACGGTCCGCGGGTTCGGCTACCGCTACACCTCCGCGGCCGTCGCGTAGCCGCGGCACCCGGTCCACGGCCGAACGGCACGGGTCGCCCCGCCACGGAGTAGCGTTTCAGCGCCATGGCCACGGCAACCCCCACCAGGACACCGCCCGTGCAGCGGCGCGGAGTGCCCCTGTACCTCGCGCTGTGCCGCATCGGCGCGCCCCTGCGCCGCTGGGTGCGCCTGGACGTCCGCGGGCTGGAGGTCGTGCCCCCTGACCGCGGGGTGCTCCTGGTGTCCAACCACGACAGCCTGCTGGACCCGCTTGCCCTCGGTGAGGTCCTCATGCGCATCGAGCGGCCCGTGCGGTTCCTGGCCAAGGCCACGCTGTGGAAGTTCCGGATCACGCAGGCGATCCTCGACGGCATCGGCCAGATCCCCATCCGCCGCGGCACCGGGGACGCGGGCGCCCTGGACGCCGCGGTCGCCGGGCTCGACGACGGCGAGGTGATCTGCATCTTCCCCGAGGGCACGCTGTCCCGGGGCGAGCGGCTGCGCGCGCGCTCCGGGGTCGCCCGGCTCGCCCAGGCGGCGCCCGAGGCCCACATCGTGCTGGCCGCCGTCACCGACGGCACGGTCTTCTGGGCCTTCCCGCGGCGCCCGCGGATGCGCGTCGAGCTGTTCCTGCCCGAGCAGGGCCAGGCGCGCGCCGACGAGGATCCCGCCGAGCTGGCGGAACGGCTGCTGGACGAGATCCGCGACCGCATCCCGCCGGTGGCGCTCGGCGAGCGCCCCGCGGGGCCGGTGCTCAGTCCCCGCGGATGAACTCGTCCACGCGGGCCCGCAGATCGCGTGGGCTGAACGGCTTCTTGACGTGGGCGTCGGCCCCGGCCTCGCGGGCGGCGTCGATGTCGGAGGACTGCACCGCCGCCGTGAGGATGACGATCGGGATGGAGGCGGTGGCCGGCTCGGCGCGCAGCGCCCGGGTCAGCTCCAGGCCGTTCATGATCGGCATCGACAGGTCGAGCACGGCCATCGCCGGGGGGCGCGTGCGGGCCAGCTCCAGGGCCGCCTGCCCGTCCCCCGCGGTCTCGACCTCGTACCCCGCCCGTTCCAGCGAGAGCGTGATGAGGGTGAGGATGTCCGGGTCGTCGTCGGCGGCGAGGATGAGCGGGCGGTCCGTCATGCGGCGTCATTGTCGCGCACGGCGGGCGCGGCGTCCTGCGCGGCGGCCGGCGGGGTGGCGGGATGGGGGATCGTGAAGGTCACCGTGGTGCCGGTGCCCTCCTCGCTGGTGATCCACACGACGCCGTCGTGGGCGTCGACGATCGTCTTGACGATGGCCAGCCCCAGCCCCACGCCGGGGACGGCGCGGCGGGCGGCCGAGGAGCTGCGGTAGAAGCGCTCGAAGAGGTGGTTGAGGTCGTCGGCGGGAATGCCGGCGCCCTGGTCGCGCACCGCCACCTCCACGCCATGGTCGGTGTCCGCCACCCGCACGTCGATCTCCTTGCCCTTGGGGGTGAACTTCAGGGCGTTGGAGATGAGGTTGTCGATGGTCTGCCCGAGGCGGTCGAAGTCGCCCTCCACGATGCCGACGGGCGAGCCGTCGAGGGTGAGGGTGACCATGTCCCGCTGGGCCGACGGCTGCGCGGCGTCCACGGATTCGCGCGCGACCTTGAGCAGGTCGACCGGCCCGCGCTCCAGTGTCAGGCGCCCCGCCTCGACCTGGGCGATGAAGAGCATGTCGCCGACGAGGCGCAGCAGCCGCCGGGCGTTGCGCTCGACGATCTCCAGGAAGCGGCGGTCGTCGTCGCTGAGGTCCTCGGCGTCGAGCACCAGCTCCAGGTACCCGATGATCGAGGTCAGCGGGGTGCGCAGCTCGTGGGAGACGAGCGCGAAGAACTCGTCCTTCTGGCGCTCGGACTCCTGCAGGTTGGCCGCCATCTGGTTGAAGGCACGGGCCAGCTCCCGGGGCTCGGCGTCGCCCTCCTCCTTCACGCGGCTGGAGAGGTCGCCCTCGGCGATGCGGCGCGCCGCGCGCGTGGTGCGCCGCAGCGGCACGACGATGGCGTTGGCCAGGTAGATCGTCATGCC
>CAZXNX010000044.1:0-10039 GCA_964642225.1 uncultured Solirubrobacteraceae bacterium
GCTCCCGGAGGCCGGCACCCGCGCGATCCTGGCCTTTCTGCCCGACCGCGACCGCAGCGAGGCCGAGCCCCAGCCCGGCGACCCCGGCTTCGACCCGCCGTCGATCCTCTCCACCCTGAACTCCGAGCCGCTGCTGGCGCTCGGGCTCAGCAGCGCCACCCAGGGGCGCTACGAGCAGGCCCAGGCACTGCTGGACATCACCCAGGGCACGCGCGTGTCGACCGCCGCCTACTCGCCCCGCTCGGCGCCCGAGCTCACCTTCTACCAGGAGCCCGGCACGCCCGGCGGCCTGTTCCAGGGCTTCCTGGACGCCAAGGACCGGGCCGCGAGCGCTCCCGCCGACATCGTCCCCGGACTGCTCGGCCAGAACGTCCCCGGCGGCACCGCGTACGCCGGGATCAGCAGCCGCACGAACATCGAGGCGCTCGCCGCCGTGAACGAGGCCGGGCGCATCGATCGCGTCTCCCTCGGCCACAGCGACTCGGTCGCCGCCCGCGCGCTGGAGCTGCTGCGCGACTCCCGCTTCGTGGTGGCGGGCCTGCCGACCGCCCAGCCGGGCGCCCGCCAGCTCGAGCTGCTGCTGCAGGGCGCTCCCGCCGGCACGCTCGTGATCGCGATGCAGACCCCGCCCGACGTCGGCTCGCCGCGGCTGCTGCCGACCGGCGTGCGCGGCCTGGGCTCCAACGGCGCCCTCACCTCCACCACCACGCACCTGGACGGGATCGTGGCGGGGATCGACGTCCTGCCCACGGTGCTGCGCCGCCTCGGCGTCGCCGTCCCGGACATCGTCAAGGGCCAGCCGATGCGGGTGGAGGGCGGGCGCAACCAGGACGCGCTGACGTCGCTGGACAACCGCCTGCGCGTCGTCGGGCCGCAGCGCTTCCCCGTCCTGGAGGCGATCCTGGCCGCGTGGCTCGGCGTGCTGCTGCTGTGCGGCCTGTTCGCGGACCGCCGCGGCTTCCGGGCGGCGCTGCGGGTCGGGTCGCTGGCCGCGCTGTGGATCCTGCCGATGCTGCTGGTGACGGCCAAGCTGTCGCCGTCCACGGGGGAGGAGGTGCTCCTGATGGCGCTCGGCACCATGGTCCTCGGCGCGCTGACGGACCGCCTCGTTCCCTGGCCGCGGGCGCCGCTGGTCCCGTGCGCGGTGGCCATCGTCTCGTACACGGTCGACCTCTTCTTCGGCAGCGAGCTGATCATCCGCTCGCTGCTCGGGTCCAACCCGCTCTTCGGGTCGCGCTTCTACGGCATCGGCAACGAGCTGGAGGCCCTGCTGCCGATCCTGCTCATGGTCGGCGTGGCCGCCTTCCTGGACCGGCGGCCCACGTCGCGGTCGATGGTCGCGTGGTTCGCCGTCACCGGGCTCGCCCTGGGCGCCGTGCTGGGCTCCGGGCGCCTGGGCGCCGACGTGGGCGGCGTGATGACCGTCGGCGGAGGCATCGCCGTGGCCGTGCTCTTCTCGCTGCCCGGCGGCATCTCCCGCAAGGCGATCGCGGTCGCGATCATCGCGCCGGTCGTCGCGCTCGTGCTCCTGGCCGCGCTGGACCTCGCCACCGGCGGCAACGGCCACTTCACCCGGACGGTGCTGCACGCCAACGGCGAGAGCGCCATCCAGGACATCGTCGTGCGTCGTTTCGAGCTGGCCTTCAACGTGCTCAAGCGGGGTGGGATGCCGTTCGCCACCGCCATCGCGATCCTCGCCGTGATCTACGGCTACAAGTACCGCAAGCGGGTCTTCGCGCCGCTGGAGGGGCGGGCCGGGTGGACGGCGGCGCTGGCCGGATCGGTCGCCAGCTCGACCGTCGGCGCGCTGGCCAACGACTCCGGGCCGATGCTGCTGGTGATCGGTGTCGCGGCGCTGGCCTTCGTCACCGCCTACATCCGCGGCGACCCGCGCCTGGCCCTGGTGGACGCCTCCGTTTCCGGTGCGCCGGCGGCCGCGCAGGCGCGCGCAGAGACGCCCGGGCACAGGAAAGCCCAGATCCCCCGGTCAGACCGCTAACATTCCGCGGATGCGCATTGCGCTCGTGTCCCCGTATTCGTGGACGTACCCGGGGGGCGTGACGCGACACATCGAGGCCTTGGCGGCCCAGCATCACGCTGCGGGCCACCACGTCCGAGTGTTCGCTCCGTACGACCCGCCCGATTCCCTGTCCACCCGCCTGCACCGGGGCCACGCCCCGCAGGATAGGCCCCTGCCCGAATGGGTCGTCCCGCTCGGGCGCACGGTGGGCATCCCGGCCAACGGCGCGGTGTCCAACGTCGCGCTCTCGGTCCCCGGCGTGCAGACGATGCGCCGGGAGCTCGTGGCCGGCGACTTCGACGTCGTCCACGTGCACGAGCCGATCGCCCCGCTCGTCGGCTGGGACCTGCTGCGCTCCTGCGACGTGCCGATGGTCGGCACCTTCCACTGCTTCTCCGAGAACGTCGTCACCAACAACATCGGCAACCTGGCCGGGGCCCGCTGGCGCCTCAACCAGCTGAAGGTCCGCATCGCCGTGTCCGAGGCCGCCGCCTGGACGGGCCGGCGCTTCTACGGCGGCGACTACCGCATCATCCCCAACGGCGTCGACGTGCCGGACGTCGCGCCGGACCACGCTCCGCCGTCGCCGGACGGCAAGCTCGCGATCGCCTTCGTCGGGCAGTCGGTCGAGCGCAAGGGCCTGCCCATCCTGCTGCGCGCCTTCGAGGCGCTGCGCGAGCATGTCCCCGCCACGCTCACCATCGTGGGCGCCACCCCCGAGGAGGTCGAGGCCCTCGTGCTCGACCGCCGCGGGATCGAGATCCTCGGCCGCGTCGACGACGCCACCAAGTTCCGCGTCCTCACCCAGGCCGACGTGCTCGCGGCCCCGTCGCTCGGCGGGGAGAGCTTCGGCATGGTCCTCACCGAGGCGTTCGCGGCCGGCACCCCGGTCGTGGCCTCCGACATCGCCGGCTACCGCGACGTCGTCCGTGACGGCGTCGACGGCGTGCTCGTCCCGCGCGGCGACGCCACCGCGCTGGCCCAGGCCCTGCACGACCTCGCCTTCGACCCCGCCCGGCGCACCGACATGGCGCGGGAGGCCCTGGCCCACGCCCCCACCTACGCGTGGCCCAAGATCGGCGCGCAGGTCACCGCCGCCTACGAGGACGCCATCGCCGTGCCCGAGCCCGTCGGGGTGCGCCAGCGCGCCGCCGTGCGGGTCGGCGTCACGCCGCGCGACCTGCGGCCCAAGGTGCCCGCCGAGCGCCTGCCGAGCATGGAGCCCGACACCCAGAACGCGCCGCGCACGTGGAAGACGACCGCCCGCAAGGCGGCCCTCGTCCTCGTGAGCCTGCTCGCCGTCGCGCTGGCCGGCCTGGCCCTGGAGCACATCGGCGTCGACAAGGTCGTGGCCAGCCTGCTGCACTCCTCACCGCCCTGGGTGCTGGGCGCCCTCGGGCTGATGTGCACCTCCATGGTGATGCGCGGCGTCGCCTGGACGGCCATCCTGCGCGCCGCCCTGCCCGGGGTGAAGGTGCGCTACGCCGACGCCCTGCAGGGCACGTTCATCGGCGTGCTCATGTCCGCCACCCTGCCCGCCCGACTGGGCGAGCCGGCCCGCGCGATGATCGTCTCGCGGCGTCTGGGCCACGTGCGCGAGCGCCTGCCCGTCGTGCTGGGGACGCTCGTCTCGCAGACGATGCTCAACATCCTCGCCCTGGTCATCCTCGGCGTCGTCATGTTCTCCACGGTCGGCTACTTCAGCGGCCACCAGGGCGCGCTCGTGCTGTTCACCCTGGCGCCGATCGCCATCATGATCGCCGTTCTGCTGCTGCCGATGGTGCTGCGGCCGGGCGCCGTCTCGCGCTCGTCGCGCATGCACACCATCCTGCGCCAGGCCCGCGGCGCGCTCGTGCAGGTCCGCGCCGGCCTGATGGTCTTCCGCTCGCCGCGCTACGGCTCGATCTCCACCGCCGCCCAGCTCACCGCATGGGCCCTGCAGTGGGCGTCCTGCTACGTCCTGCTCGTGGCCTTCGGGCTGGAGGGCCAGGCCGGGATCGGCGCGGCCGCCGCGGTGCTCTTCGCCGTCAACGTCACCGCCGTGCTGCCCGCCACGCCGTCCAACCTCGGCGTCTTCCAGGCCGCCTGCGTCGCGGTGCTGACCGGCGCCTACGGCGTCTCCTCGGCCGACGCGCTGGGCTACGGCATCGTCCTGCAGGCCGTGGAGATCGCCACCGCCGTGGTGATGGGCATGCCCGCTCTCCTCAAGGAGGGCCTGAGCTGGAAGGACGTGCGCCTGCGCGCCATCCAGACGTCGCCGGTGCAGCTGCAGACCAGCCGCCGCGACGAGCAGTTCGAGATCGAGAGCTAGCCCCGCCGGGGCCGAGCGCCCATCGGCCCGGATGGGGGCCGCACGACCATGGCCGGGCCCGCCCGAGTAGGTTCGACCGATGACCATCCCCTCGCGCTGGATCGCCTGCGCCGCCGCCCTGCCCCTCCTCTTCGTCGCCTCCGGGTGCGGTGAGGAGACCTTCGACACGGCCGACATGCAGAAGCAGGTCGCCAAGACGCTGAAGTCGACCTACGGCGACGTCTCCGTGAAGTGCCCGGATGACATCTCGGCCAAGAAGGGCACCAAGGTCACCTGCACCGCCACCGCCAAGGACGGCACCAAGGGCGCCTTCCTCATCACCGTCGCCGACAACGACGGCAACTTCACCGTCGCGCCCGGCAAGTAGCCCGACGCCCCGGCGGCGGGCCGCGGTGGCGGATCCGCGGCCGCGTGTGTAGGTTCGGCGCCATGAACTCGAGACTGACGCGACTGGCCTGCGTGGCGATCCTGCCCGCGGCCCTCATCCTCGCCGGCTGCGACAAGACGATCGACTCGGGCGATCTCGAAGGCGAGATCGCCAAGAACATCAAGCAGCAGGTGGGGGAGACCGTGACGGTCTCCTGCCCGGACGACATCACCGCCAAGAAGGGCAAGACCTTCACCTGCAAGGTCACCCGCAAGACCGGCGCGCCCGTCATCGCCAAGGTGACCCTGCTCGACAACGAGGGGAAGTTCTCCTACGCCCTCGCCGCCGCCGCGGTCACGACCACGCCGGTCCCCACGCCGACCCCCACGACGACAACGCCGTAGGGGCGGGGTCCCGTCAGGCCTTGGTCGTCTCCGCGGCGGCCTCGGCCTCGACGGCCCCCTCGCGGGGGTCCTCGGCCAGGGCGACGGCATCGGCGAGCGCCGGGTCCTTCTCGGTTCCGGCGATGATCTCGTCGGGCGCCGGCTCCTTCGGGATGAAGCCGGACTTCATGCCGAAGTACACCGCCTGCGGGTGGTGGCTGATGATGGCCAGCGTCGACTGCTCGGGCTCAGGCGCCCAGCCGGCGGGCGTCAGGCTCATCCCGATCTTGTCCAGGCCCAGGACGAGGTCGACCTTCTCGTGCTCGGACTGCTCCGGCACGGAGGGGTAGCCCCAGGCGTACCGGCGGCCCTGGGTGGCCGGGATGCCGTAGTCGGCGCGGACCTTGGCGTGCAGCCATTCCGACAGGCCCTCGGCCGTCTGCACGCCCAGGCCGTGGACGAAGAGCTGCTCGGCGAACTCGCCGTCCGTCTCCAGCTGGGCCATCAGGTCGGTGACCTTGCTTCCGGCGGTGACGGCGGTGAGCGCGACCACGTCGAGCTCCCCGCTCTCCTTGGAGCGGTAGAAGTCCGACAGGCAGATGCGGTCGTGGCCGGGCTGGCGCGGGTTGACGAACCGGGTGAGGATCGTCTCGCGGTCCTCGGGGTCGAGCACGACCAGGTCGTTGCCCTCCGAGTAGCAGGGGAAGTACCCCAGCAGCGCGCGGGGCTCCAGGTAGTCCTGCTCGGCCCACATCCGCTCCAGGCGGGGCTGGAAGTCGTTGTCCACCAGCTCGCGCCAGGCGTCGCCCTTCACGCCGCGCCCGCCCCAGTGGAGCTTGAAGAGCACGTGCGTGTCGAGGTGGTGGAACAGCTCGTCCATGTCGACGGGGATCTCCCGCACGCCGAACCAGGGCGGGGTGGGGACGGGCACGTCCGTGCGCGCCGCCGAGCGGACGGAGTCGTCGTCGGTGGGGCCCAGCTCGGGCTCGGGGCCCTTGGCGCGCATCTTGACCGCGGCGGCCTTGACCTGCTCGACGAGCGCGGCGTGGCCGCCGTCCTCGACGATCTGGTCCATCACGTGGAGGCCTTCGAAGGCGTCCTTGCAGAAGAACACGCCGGGCTCGTAGACCTCGTCGGTGTCCTTGCCGCCCGGGTACAGGGCGCGCAGGCTGAAGTCGCGGTTGATGGCGGCGCCGCCGATGAGCACGGGGTACTCCAGGCCCTGGCTGTGCAGCTCCTGGATGGCCAGCGGCATCTGCTTGGACGTCGACACGAGCAGCGCGCTGAGGCCGATGGCCGTCGCGTCGTGCTCCTTGGCCGCATCCAGGATCGTGCTGACCGGGACCTGCTTGCCCAGGTCGACGACCGAGTAGCCGTTGTTGGTGAGGATCGTGTTGACGAGCGACTTGCCGATGTCGTGCACGTCGCCGAAGACGGTGGCGAGGACGACGGTGCCCTTGGTGTAGCCCTCGATGCGGTCCAGGTAGTTCTCCAGGCGCGCCACGGCCTTCTTCATGACCTCGGCGCTCTGCAGCACGAAGGGCAGGATCAGCTCGCCGGCGCCGAACTTGTCGCCGACCTCCTTCATGGCGGGGAGCAGGACGTCGTTGAGGGTCGGGACCGCGCCGATCTTCTCGACGGACAGGTCGATCCAGTCCTCCACGCCCTCCTTCTTGCGGCGCAGGATGTGGAAGTGCAGGGCCTCCTCGGGCGTCATGCCCGCGGTGGGGTCGGCCTTCTCCTCCTCGGCCGACTCGCCCTTGGACTCGAAGTGGTTGATGAACCGCTCCAGCGCGTCCTCGCGGCGGTTGTAGACGAGGTCGTCGGCCAGGTCGCGCTCCTCCTCGGGGATCTCCGAGAACGGCGTGATGTGGTTGGGGTTGACCATCGCCAGGTCCAGCCCGGCCTCCACGCAGTGGTGCAGGAAGACCGAGTTGAGGACGGCGCGGGCGGGCTGCCCGACGCCGAAGGAGACGTTGGAGACGCCCAGCGAGGTCTTGACGCCCGGCAGGGCCGCCTTGACGTCGCGGATGCCCTTGATCGTCTCCACCGCGGACGGCTTCCACTCGTCGTCGCCGGTGGTGAGGGTGAAGGTGAGCACGTCGAAGATGAGCAGCTCGCGGTCCAGGCCGTGCTCGTCGCAGCAGATCTCGACCAGCCGCTTGGCGATCTCGACCTTGCGCTCGGCCGTCTTGGCCATCCCGACCTCGTCGATCGTCAGCGCGATCAGGGCGGCGCCGTGCTCGATGGCCAGCGGCACCACGATGTCGGCCTTGTCGCGGCCGGCCTCGAGGTTGATCGAGTTGACGATGGCGCGGCCCGGCGTCTGCTCGAGCGCGAGCTTGATCACGTCGGGCTCGGTGGAGTCGATCTGCAGCGGCGCGGGCTGGCTGAGGCTGACGCCCTTGGCCACGCGGCGCATCTGCTCGTCCTCGTCCTGGCGCTCGGTCAGCGCGACGCAGAGGTCCAGCACGTGGGCGCCGCCCTCGACCTGGTCCTCGGCGATCTGCATGAGGCCGTCGTAGTCGTCGGCCAGCAGCAGCTCCTTGGCCTTGCGCGAGCCCTGCGAGTTGACGCGCTCGCCGACGATGGTGGGGCGCGGCTCCTGCACGAGCGCCGTGTCGGCGATCATCGAGGAGACCCGCGGCGCGCGGGGTGCAGGCCGGGTGAAGTCGCTGCGGGCGCCCTTGCAGCGCTCGGCCACGGCGCGGATGTGGTCGGGCGTGGTGCCGCAGCAGCCGCCGACGATCGACAGGCCGTAGCGGTCGACGAAGTCGCCGAGGGTGTCGGCCAGGGGGCCGGGCTGCTCGGGGAAGATCGTCTCGCCGTCGGGGCCCTGGTGGGGGATGCCGGCGTTGGGGATGCAGTGGATCGGCGTCGAGGCGTACTCGCCGAGGAAGCGGATCGCGTCGCGCATGTCCTCCGGGCCGGAGGAGCAGTTGAGGCCGATGATGTCGACCTTCAGCGCCTCGAGCGTGGTGAGCACGGAGGAGATGTCGGTGCCCAGCAGCATCTTGCCGTTGTTGGGCAGCACGAAGACCGAGGCCTGGATCGGCACCCGGCGGCCGGTCGTCCTGAACGCCTCGCGGATGCCGAAGATGGTCGCCTTGACCTCGAGGATGTCCTGCGCGGTCTCGACGATGAGCACGTCGACGCCGCCCCGGAGCAGGCCCTCGGCCTGCTCCTGGAACACGGTGACGAGGTCGCGGAAGCGGATGTTGCCCAGCGTGGGGTCGTCGGAGGAGGGCAGGAAGCCGGTGGGGCCGATGGAGCCGGCGACGAACCGGTCCTCGCCGACCGCCTTGCGGGCGATCTCGGCGGCGCGCACGTTGATCTCGACGGTGTGGTCCTGCAGGCCCCACTCCTCGAGCTTCAGGCGGCTGGCCTGGAAGGTGTCGGTCTCCACGACGTCGGCGCCGGCCTCGACCATCGAGGTGTGCACGCCTTCGATCACGTCGGGGCGGTTGAGGACGAGGGCTTCGTGGGCGCGGCCGGGCAGCTTGTAGTCGTTCTCCAGAGAGAGGTCGAACTGCTCCAGGGTCGCGCCCATGCCACCGTCGAAGACGATGACGCGGTTACGGGTGGCATCGAGGAAGTCACGCATGAACTGGTGATCCTAGCGAACTTCCGCCCAACCTTGACACGACTGTGTGAGGGTTGGCGGGTTTCCGCGCGGGGAGCGGGAACGCCGGGTCAGGCCGCGGAGCGCGCGGCGTCCGGCCGGCGCAGGTGGAGGTCCCGCGCCCCCAGGCCCGCCCGGTGCAGCAGCTGCACGGCCCGGACGATGGTGCCGTCGCGCCCCCGGACGGCCAGCTCCAGGACGTCGCCGTGGGCCGCCAGCCCGCCGGCGAGGAGCGGCGCGAGGACCGCGCTTGCGTGCGGGGCGTGGGCCGCGTCGGTCAGCACCACCTCCAGCACGAGGTCCTCGGCGGGCCCGGGGGCCGGCGCGGTCGCGGTGTCCGGAGCGGGGGTGAGCAGTCGCATGCGGTGAGGGTAGGCGGGGTTTAGGTCAGGAAGTGGCCGCAACTCGTGCCATGCTTGCCGGCGATGACCGAGACCTCCGGCCGCCTCCTGCAGCTCCTGTCGCTCCTGCAGGCGCGCCGTGACTGGCCGGGGGAGGAGCTGGCCCGGCGCCTGGAGGTGTCCGGCCGCACGGTGCGGCGCGACATCGGGCGCCTGCGCGACCTGGGCTATCCCGTCGAGGCCACGACCGGGCCGGACGGCGGGTACCGGCTGCAGGCGGGCACGGCCATGCCGCCGCTCCTCCTCGACGACGAGGAGGCGGTCGCCATCGCGGTGGGACTGCGCGCCGCGGCCGGCACGTCGGTGGCCGGCATCGAGGAGACGTCGGTGCGCGCGCTGGTCAAGCTCGAGCAGGTCCTGCCCGCCCACCTGCGCCGCCGCGTGCAGGCCCTCACCGCCGCCACCGTCACGCTGGGCCCGGCCGGCCCGCAGGTCGACCCGGGCGCCCTGAGCGTGATCGCCGCCGCCTGTCGCGACCACGAGCGGCTGCGCTTCGCCTACGAGGCCAAGGACGGCGCCCGCACGCGCCGGGAGGTCGAGCCGCACAGCCTGGTCAACCTCGGCCGGCGCTGGTACCTGGCCGCCTGGGACACCGTCCGCCAGGACTGGCGCACGTTCCGCCTGGACCGGCTGGAGCATCCGGCGCCGGCGGGCGGGCGCTTTGCCCCCCGGACGGTGCCGGGCGGCGACGCGGCGGCGTGGGTGGCGTCCAACCTGCGCGGCGGCGCCCCGCGCCACGAGGTCCACCTGACCGTGCACCTGTCCGCCGCGGCGCTGCAGGCGCGGGTCGGCGCGTGGAGCGGCCCGCCGCCGGCCATCACGCCGATCGACGACCGGCGGTGCTCCTACCGCACCGGCGACGAGTCCCTGGACTGGCTCGCCGTGCGCCTGGGCATGCTCGGCGCGGACTTCGAGGTCCACGAGCCCGCGGCGCT
>CAZXNX010000044.1:10139-11452 GCA_964642225.1 uncultured Solirubrobacteraceae bacterium
GGCTGGCGGGGCGGCAGCTTGATCGGCGCCGGCGTCAGGTCCTCGTAGGGGACGAGCGACAGCAGGTGGTGGATGCAGTTGAGCCGGGCGCGGCGCTTGTCGTCGGCCTGCACCACGTACCACGGCGCCTGGGGGATGTCGGTGTGCTCCATCATCGTGTCCTTGGCCCGGGAGTACTCGACCCACTTGCCGCGCGACTCCAGGTCCATCGGGCTGAGCTTCCACCGGCGCATCGGGTCGGTCACGCGGTTCTGGAACCGGCGCTCCTGCTCCTCGTCGCTGACCGAGAACCAGTACTTGACCAGGAGGATCCCCGAGCGCACGAGCATGCGCTCGAACTCGGGGCAGGAGCGCAGGAAGTCCTCGTACTCCTCGTCGGTGCAGAACCCCATCACGCGCTCGACGCCGGCGCGGTTGTACCAGCTGCGGTCGAACAGGACGATGTCGCCGGCGGCGGGCAGGTGCGGCACGTAGCGCTGGTAGTACCACTGCGTCTTCTCACGCTCGGTCGGCGTGCCCAGCGCGACGATCCGCACCTGGCGGGGGTTGGTGCGCTCGGCGATCCGCTTGATCACGCCACCCTTCCCGGCGGCGTCGCGCCCTTCGAAGATGACCACGACGCGCAGGCCCTGGGCCTTGACCCATTCCTGCATCAGCACCAGCTCGACCTGGAGCTTCTCGAGCTCCTTGTCGAACGTCGCGCGGGGGATCTTGGCCTTGGTGTCGGCCGTCTTCGCCTCGATGGGCTTGCCCTTCTTCTTGGCCATGCTGATCCCTCGCGTTGTGGTGTCCCGACCGTCCCGGGACCCGAAGTATCGCCCGAGACGGCACGGCGCGGTAGGGCCGGCTCCACGCACCGGGGAGCCGGCCCTGCCGGCGTCGCTACTTGATGAACAGGATCTCCTGGTACTTCGGGAGCGGCCACAGGTCGTCGGCCACGACGCGCTCGAGCCGGTCGGCCACCTCGCGCGCCTCGTTCATGGCCGCGAACACGGTGTCGCGCATGAACTTGGCGAGCTCCAGCCCCTCCTGCGAGGGGTGGCCGGCGTTGGCCTTCTCGAGCTTCTCGATGGCCGCCACGAACTCCTCGGTGAGGGCCACCGCCTCGCTCTCCAGGCCGGCGATCCCGGCCTCGCGGGCGAGCGTGACGTACCGCAGCGCCGCGGGGAGGAGCTGCGTGCGGGCGATCGCCGCCGCCGTCTCCGCCTCGATGTTGAGCTTGCTGATGTACTGCTCGACCGCGACCTCGAAGCGCGACTCCAGCTCACGCTCGGAGAGGACGTTGTACTGCTCGAACACGCGGACCGTGGACT
>CAZXNX010000044.1:11462-11794 GCA_964642225.1 uncultured Solirubrobacteraceae bacterium
CTCCTCGACGTACCACGGCAGGGCGTCCGGCGTGGTCGGCAGGTTGGCCAGCCCACGCTCGGCGGCCTCCTTGTGCCACGCGTCGGAGTAGCCGTCGCCGTCGAACACGATGGCCTTGTTGGCCGTCCACGTCTCCTTGACGGCCTCCAGGACGGCCGCGTCGCGGTCCAGGCCCTCGGAGATCGCGTGCTCCACCTTGGCGGTCAGCTCGTCGATCGCCTCGGCGGCGATCGTGTTGAGCACCGCGTTGACGAAGCCGAGCGACATGCTCGACCCCACGGCGCGGAACTCGAAGCGGTTGCCGGTGAAGGCGAACGGCGAGGTCCGGTTGC
>CAZXNX010000045.1:0-11661 GCA_964642225.1 uncultured Solirubrobacteraceae bacterium
CGAGGAGGCCGAGTACCCGGCCTCCAAGAAGGCGGAGCTGATCGCCGGCTACCGCAAGATCATCGACGTCTACATCGCGGCCAAGAACGACATGATCGACGACGTCATCGACCCCCGCGAGACCCGGCAGGTCGTCTGCCGTGCCCTGGAGATGGCCGAGGGCAAGACGATCGAGCGCCCCTGGAAGCGCAACGGGGTCGTGCCCGTCTGACGCTCGTCCCGGCCTACTTCTCGTGCATGGCCGTCACGGCCCGCGGGTCCAGGTCGGCGAGGGTGAGCTGGTGGGCGGGGGGATCCGGCAGCGCCACGGTGACGTGCGGCTCCAGATCAGGGCCCACGTGCAGCAGCTCCCCCGGGGCCAGCGGCGTCCAGCCCGGGTCGTCGGTGACGGCCTCGCTGGCCACGGCGATCCCTGGCGCCGGGACGTCGACGCCGAGCCGCAGCCGCTGGTGGCGATCGCGGTGCTCCCGCGGCGGCCGCTCCCGCTCGTCGATCCACAGCAGGTCGTGCGTCTGCGGCGAGCGCAGCGCCCACAGCTCGTCGTGGGTGCCCAGGATGAGGTTGATGGCGAACACGGGGAGCGTGGCGTTGACCCAGGTTCCGGCGGCGGTGATGCCCGCGGTCACGTCACCGCCGTGGTCGTCGATCTCCTGGGTGATGAGGGCGAAGAGCCGTTCGGAGTCGGTATCCCCGCCGACGAGCGCGCGGTATTCCGGCCGCAGCCGTGCCTCGAGCTCGTCCAGGCCGCGCAGCATCCCGTTGTGCGCCATGACGCGCCCGTGCTGCTCGAACGGGTGGGTGTTGCGCTCGACCAGGCCGCCGGTGGTCGCGAAGCGCACGTGCGCCACGAAGGTCGGCGAGCGCAGCTCGTGCATCTCCGTCGGGAACGTGCGGTCCAGGTAGGCGGCCTTGGCGCGCCGCACCACGTGCGGGCGGCCCTCCTCGTCGAAGGAGGCGATCCCGTAGCCGTCCGGCTCACGGCGGCTCTGGGCCTCGATGCTGTCGGGCGCCTCCAGCGCGCCCCACGTCGCCGGGTAGGGATGGGCGCTGATCCGGGCGAAGAGTCGGCACATGGGGTCCTTGTATGCGACCCGGGGCACGAAGGCAAGGGCATGACCGGCCCACCACGACGAAGCGGGCCACCAGGAGACCTGATGACCCGCTTCTGAGGGGGAATGTCCGTTCCGATCCAGATTGGTCGATCCATCGACCGCAATGACCACCTTGCCGGGGGGTGGCAGGAAGTCGGTATGGAGTCGGCGCGGACCCGGCATGAGCCGCGGGTACGCTGGGCACATGACCGTCTATCCGAGCCTGCGCTACCGCGATCCCCGGGCCGCACTGACCTGGCTGCACGAGGCGTTCGGCTTCACCGAGAAGGCCGTGCACGAGGGTCCCGACGGAACCATCGGTCACGCCGAGATGGATGCCGACGGCGGCGTGATCATGCTCGGGGGCGAGGCCGACGGCGGCGACGCGCGCTTCGGCGCCCATGCCGGCCAGGGGTGGACGTACGTGTCCATCGACGATCCCGACGCGCGATTCGCCCGTGCCACCGCGGCCGGCGCCGAGGTCGTGCTGGAGCTCACCGACACCGACTACGGCTCGCGGGACTTCTCGGTGCGCGACCCCGAGGGCAACCTCTGGAGCTTCGGCACCTACGGGCCGTAGACCCTCAGGCGGCGAAGGCCTCGTCGCCGCCGACGAGGGTGCGGGCCACGTGCTGGTCGTCGTCGAGCACGGCGATGTCGGCGGGCAGGCCGACGGCCAGGCGGCCGATGAAGCGGTTGCCGGTCAGCCGGGCCGGTGCGACGGTGGCGGCGGCGACCGCGGCGGTCAGGGGGATGCCGTGGGCGACCAGCCGGCGGACCGACGCGTCCATGCTGGTGACGCTGCCCGCCAGCCGGCCGTCCTGCTGCCGGGCCACCCCGTCGCGCACCTCCACCGCCAGCTCGCCGATGCGGGTGGTGCCGTCGCCGCGGCCCGCCGCCGCGATCGCGTCGGTGATGAGGCACAGCCGCACGCCGGCGGCGAGGGCGACGAGCCGCTCTGTCTCCGGCGCCAGGTGGACGCCGTCGAGGATCGCGGTGACCGTCACGTCGTTGCGGGTCAGGGCCACCCCGGCCGGCCCCGGGTCGCGGGGCGCGAAGCGCCGGTGGGCGTTGTGGACGTGGGTCACCGCCCGCGCCCCGGCGTCGAAGGCGGCGTGGCAGACCGCCGCGTCGCCGTCGGTGTGGCCGAGGTGGACGGCCACTCCGTCGCGGGTCAGCGCCGTGATGAGCTCCAGCGCGCCGGGGAGCTCGGGGGCCAGCGTGATCGCCGTGACCGGCCCGGCCTCGCGCAGGTGGGCGATGAAGGCGGGGTCGGGGTCGCGCAGGTGCGTGGCCGGGTGGGCGCCCGGCCACGCGGGGGAGAGGAACGGCCCCTCGAGATGGGCGCCCAACAGGCGCGGCCCGCTCCCGGGCCGGTCCCCGGCGCCGGCGAGCGCCCGCAGGGCCCGCTCCTGCGCGGCGGGAGCGGCCGTGATGATGGTGGGCTGATAGGCGGTCACGCCGGTGGCGGCCAGCGCGCGGCCCATCGCGGCGTAGTCGCCGGGCTGCGCCGACAGGACGTCGACGCCGGCGAAGCCGTTGACCTGCACGTCGACGAACCCGGGGACGGCCAGGCCGTGCGGCCCCGCCGGGCTCGACCCGACCGCCGTGACGATCCCGTCCTGCACCGTCACGTCGCCGGGGACGAGCATGCCCTCCACCACGGCGGCCGCGACGCCGAGCTTCACGGCCCGGCCTTGAGCGCGTGGCGGGCGGTGGGGGCGTCGGTCACCAGCGTGTTGATGAGGCCGCTGCGCAGCGCGCCCAGGACGGCGTCGTGCTTGGTCGGGCCGCCGGCGGCGGCGAGCACGCGGGTGGCGCTCAGGCGGGCGCGGCTCATGGAGATGGCGTGGTCGGTGAGGGCAGCGCCGAGCGGGCCGCCGTGGCCGTCGAAGACGTGCACGAGCACGTACCCGGCCGCGTCGTCGGGGGCGCCGGCCAGCTCGGAGGCCACGCCGATCCCCACAAGCGCGATGTCGACCTCGTCGAACAGCTCGATGGTGGGGCGGATGACCTCGTTCTCCAGCAGCTCGTCACGGGCGCTGCGGCTGGCCACGGCAGGAGCGGGAAGGGAGTGCAGGCGGCCGCCGAGGCGCTCGGCGAAGCGCAGGGCCAGCTCGGTGGGACCCGTGCCGGGCACGAGCCCGGGGATGGCGCCGCAGATCTGCACGACGTCGAGGTCGCCCGCCGGCCGGGAGGGGAGCGCGGCGGCGACCTGCTGCAGGGTTGTGCCCCAGGCGATGCCGAGCGTGTCGCCGGGATGCATCAGCTCGGGGAGCCACGCGGCGGTGGCCTGCGGGATCGCCTGGGCCCGGCGGACGACCACGGCGAGGTCGAGCCCGTAGGCGTCCTCCAGCGCGCGGGACAGGTCGCTGTCGACCTCGACGGGGTCGCGGATCTCGATCCGCACGATGCCCTCGGCGCGGGCCTGGTCCAGCAGCCGGGCGACCTTGAAGCGCGAGATGCTCAGCCGCTGCGCGATCTCCTGCTTGGTGAGGCCGTGCTCGAAGTGGAGGCGCGCGATGTGCGCCTTGGCGACCTCGCCGGGCATGCCCGGGTGAGTATGCCGCACTCATATGAGCAGCGGGAGAACTGGCGCGCTTGACCAGCCGGGGTGGATCGGCCAAAGTGGGTAGTGGTACGTCCCACTTTCCACGGAGCTCCCCAGGCATGGCCCTCGAAGACCCCGTCATCATCACCTGTTCGATCTCCGGTGCGATCGCCAACCGCGATCAGTGCCCGGCGATCCCCTACACGCCCGCCGAGTATGCCGCGGAGGCGCGGCGGATCGTCGACGAGGGCGGGGTGATGATCCACATCCACGCCCGCACCCCCGACGGCATCCCGTCCTTCGAGATCGAGGACTTCCGCGCGATCACCGAGGCCATCAAGGCCGAGGTCGGGGACGCGGTGATCATCAACTACTCCACGGGCGCCATCGGCATCCCGATCGCCAAGCGGATCGCCTACCTGGAGGCGCTGCGCCCGGACGTGGCCGCCCTCAACATGGGGTCGCTCAACTACGCCAAGTACTCCAAGAGCCGCAAGCAGTTCGTCTTCAACACCGTCTTCGTCAACCCGTTCGACGAGATCATCGAGCTGCTCACGGCGATGAACGACCTGGGCATCAAGCCCGAGCACGAGTGCTTCGACCTCGGCCACGTCGGCTCGCTCGTCCCGCTCCTGGACATGGGGATCCTGCGCCACCCCCACGTGTCCTGCGTGATGGGCGTCGTCGGCGGCGTGCCCCCGACCGCCCGCAACCTGGCGGCGATGGCGGACAACGTCCCCGACGGCAGCCACTGGGGCGTCATCGGCATCTCGCGCGACCAGTGGATGCTCGTCGGCGCCGCGCTCAGCCTCGGCGGCTCGATCCGCGTCGGGCTTGAGGACAACCTCTACCTCCCCGACGGCACCATGGCCCGCTCCAACGGCGAGCTCATCGCCAAGGCACGGGAGATGACGGTCAACGCCGGTCGCACCCCCGCCACGGTGGAGCAGGCCCGCGCGATCCTCGGCCTCGGCGAGCAGGTCGCGGCATGAGCGCCTCGGCCCTGGAGGGCATCCGCGTCCTGGACCTCTCCCGCCTGCTGCCCGGCCCGTTCTGCTCGCTCATGCTCGCCGACTTCGGCGCCGACGTCCTGAAGGTCGAGGACACCGGCATGGGCGACTACGTGCGCTGGGCGCCGCCCTACCACGAGGGCGTGGAGGACACGGCCAAGGGCGCGATGTTCCTGGCCCTGAACCGCAACAAGACGTCCGTGCGGCTCAACCTCAAGGAGGAGCGCGGCCGCGAGGTCCTGCTGCGCCTGGTCGCCGACGCCGACGTGGTGCTGGAGTCCTTCCGCCCCGGCGTGCTCGACCGCCTCGGCGTCGGGTACGAGCGCATGCGCGAGGTCAACCCCGGCATCGTCTACTGCGCGATCAGCGGCTACGGCCAGGACGGGCCCATGCGCGACCGCTCGGGCCACGACATGAACTACCTGGGCCTCATCGGCCTGCTCGGGCTGACCGGCGACGCCGACGGCCCGCCCGTGCAGGCCGCCGGGCAGATCGCCGACATCGGCGGGGGCGCGCTGATGGCCGCCTTCGGCATCCTCGCCGCGCTGCGCGAGCGGGACCGCTCCGGGGAGGGGCAGTTCGTCGACGTCTCGATGACCGACGGCGCCCTGTCCTGGCTGGGCATGGTCGCCGGCACCTTCCTGGCCGGCGGCGATGAGCCCCGCCGCGGGCACCTGCCCCTGGCGGGCAGCTTCGTCTGCTACCGCCCGTACGCCGCCTCCGACGGCTGGATCACGCTCGGCGCCCTGGAGCCGAAGTTCTGGCGCAACTGGTGCCTGGGCGTGGACCGCGAGGACCTCATCGAGCGCCAGTTCGAGGCGCCCGGCACCCCCACGCACGACGAGGTCAAGGCAATCTTCGCCACCCGCACCCGCGAGGAATGGCACCAGTTCGCCTCCCGGCACGACTGCTGCCTGGAGCCGATGCTCGAGCTGCACGAGGCGCTGGACTCCGAGCTCGTGCAGGCCCGCGAGATGGTCGTCGAGCTCGACCAGCCCGGCGCCACCAACCCGGTGCGCCTGCTCGGCGCCCCGGTCAAGCTCTCCCGCACCCCGGCGGACACCAACCGGCTGCCGGGCCCCGGGCTGGGGGAGCACACCGACGCGGTGCTGCGCGCCGCCGGCTACGGCGAGGACGACATCGCCGCCCTCCACGCCGACGGTGTGGTCGGCGGGGTGCCCGAGGGCACCCAGGGGAGCTTCCTGGGGTGAACGCCGACGGCCTCCTGAAGATGAGCGAGCTGGCCGAGGCCTCCGGCGTCTCGGCCGGCACGATCAAGCACTACCTGCGCGAGGGCCTGCTCGGCGCGGGCGATGACGGCGTGGTGCGCACGAGCCGCAACATGGCCTACTACCCGCCGGAGTTCGTGGAGCGGATCCAGCTCATCAAGCGCCTGCAGGAGGAGCGGTTCATGCCGCTGCGCCGCATCCGCCAGGTGCTCGACGAGGACCCGGGCCGCGCCCAGGCGATCATCGACACCGAGGACCGCATCATCGAGCGCGCGCTGGCGCGGGGCGGGGCGGCCGCCGAGCGCATGCCGGTCACCGAGGCCCGCGACCGCTACGCGGTGCCGCAGGACGCGCTGGACCGCCTCGCCGCGCTGGGCATCCTCAGCCCCGATGACGACGGGTACGAGCGCGACGACGTGGCGATGATCGAGGCGCTCAGCCGCTTCCGCGCCGGTGGCTACGACGAGTCGCTGGGCTTCTCCGTCTACGAGACGCTGCGCTACCGGGAGGCGCTGCAGCCGCTGGTGGAGGAGGAGGTCCGCTCCCTGCTGGACCGCCTGGCCGGCGAGGTCGAAGAGGACCAGGCGGTGGAGATCATCGTCGCGGGCACCGAGCCGTTGCGGGAGCTGATCGGCGCCATGCACTCCAAGCTGCTCATCGCCGAACTGCGGCGCCAGCGGGGCGCTACCAGCGTGCCCGGTGATCCTCCATGACGCCGTAGCCCTCGGCCAGCTCGCCGGCGCCCGGGAGCTGCCCGGTGAACGTGCCGAACGGCTGGCGGTAGCGGCTGGCGAAGATGCCGAACTCGTCGGAGCGGGCCCGCTGCGCCTCGGCGGCGCAGCGCAGCTCCCCGCCCTCGCGGAACGCGCAGCCGCCCAGGTCGTCCAGGAAGCGGACCGGGCCGACCTCGTGCGCGCGGCCGTCGACCCACACCGTGCGCTCGCTCTGGGTGGTCGCGTCGTGGATGCCGTCGACGAGGTTCCACACCACGGCGGCGCCGTCGGTCGTGGTGCCGACACCGGCCGACCACTTCCAGTCGGTGTGGCGGGCGTGGTAGCCGGCCGAGTCGTCGATCAGTGCGGGCGCGGTGAAGGGGTGGGGGAGGCCGTCGACGGTGATCGTGCCCTCCACCCGGACGGGGAGCTTGCGGGTCCAGATGTACTGGGAGCCATGGGGGCTGGTGACCTCGACGGGGTCCGCGGTGGTGGTCGCCTCGTCGGTGCGCAGGTCGAGGACCACCCGCGCGGTGCGCGCGCGGACCACGCCCTCGTGCAGGTCGACCGTGCCGGGACGGATCGAGAAGGCCTCGACCAGCTCGCGCCGCCCGCGGTCCCACACGCCCAGCCAGGACTGGCCGAGCGGGCCGATCCGCACGCTGGCGGCGCACAGCATCAGGTCGGCGCCGTACGCGCCGACGTACCGCCACGACTTGCGGGGACGCAGCCCGCGCACGAGGCCCATCGCCTCCGGGGGAACGGGGACGGCGAGGGTGCCCGCGGGACGGCGGCCGTCGTCGCGGCGGGGGAGGGAGGTGGGCATCGTGGTTATCCTCCCATCTCGTCCCGGTTGACTGACCAGTCAATCCGTCGTGCCAGGAGTCGTCTCCATTCGCGTCGCCGCCCTCCAGCTCACCACCACCGATGACGTCGCGCGCAACCGCGCGACGGCGGATCGGCTCGTGCGCGCTGCCGCCGCCGACGGCGCCTCGCTCGTGGTGCTGCCGGAGAAATGGACGGTGCTGGGTGCCCCCGAGGCGATCCGCGCGCACGCCGAGCCGCTCGACGGCCCCGCCATCGCCTGGGCCCGCGCCACCGCGGCCGAGCTGGGGATCGACCTGGTCGCCGGCTCGATCGCCGAGCGCGTGGAGGGCGACGAGAAGCTGCGCAACACCTCGGTGCACATCGGCCCCGACGGCGAGATCAAGGCCGTCTACCGCAAGATCCACCTGTTCGACGTGGAGGTCGACGGCACCGAGTACCGCGAGTCGGACACCGAGGCGCCGGGCGACGAGATCGTCCTGACCCACACCGCGGACGGCACACCCGTGGGGATGTCCATCTGTTACGACGTGCGCTTCCCCGAGCTGTACCGCATCCTCACGGTGCGCGGCGCCCGCATCCTGCTCGTCCCCGCCGCCTTCACGCTGGCCACCACGCGCGATCACTGGGTCACGCTGCTGCGCGCCCGGGCGATCGAGAACCAGGCCTTCGTGATCGCCCCCAACCAGTGGGGCGCCCACACACCGCAGATGCGCTCCGGGGGCCGCTCCCTCATCGTCGACCCCTGGGGCGTCGTCCTGGGCCAGTGCCCAGACCAGGAGGGCCATGTGACCGCCGATCTCGATTTCGCCGCGCAGGAGCGAGTGCGTGCGCAACTGCCCGCCCTGCACCACCGCCGCCCCGCCGCCTACCGGTGGCCCGTCGAGGCGGCCGTCTGATGGCCTCGCGCAGCGAGACGGCCCGGCCGGGCGCCACCGACAAGCGGCGGCTGATCCTCGACGCCGCCGTCCACGTCTTCGCCCGCCAGGGCTTCGGCGGCTGCCGCGTCTCCGACGTGGCCGACGAGGCCGGCGTCGCCTACGGGCTCGTCTACCACTACTTCCGCAGCAAGGACGAGATCCTCGACACCCTCTTCCTGGAGCGGTGGAACGTCCTGCTGGAGGCGATCCGCGACGTCGAGGGCCGGGAGATGCCGGCGCCGGACAAGCTCTACGCCATCGCGTCGTTCATCGTGGACTCCTACCGCCACGACCCCGACCTGATGAAGGTGATCATCGTCGAGGTGACCCGCGCGGCCAACACCTTCGGCCGCACCCACCTGGAGAAGATCCGGGAGGCCTACGCCGGCATCGCCGACATCGTGCAGGACGCCCAGGAGCGCGGGGAGTTCCGCTCCGACATCACCCCGCAGTTCGCCGCGATGGCGTTCTACGGCGCGATCGAGCAGGTCCTCACGGGGTGGATCTTCGACCTGTTGCCGGAGGGCGAGGATGGGTACGACCAGGCCAAGACGTTCGTCGTGGACACGATCTGCAACGGTCTGCGTCCCGTCAACTCCGATCGTGTCGAACGAGTGACTAGGATCTCCGACTGATGAAGGACAACGAACTCGTCAAGCGCCTCACGTGGGCCGGCCTGCTGTGGGGCCTGGAACTGGCCGCCGCGGCGGCCACCGCCCGCCTTGCGGCCCTCATCTGGTCCCGGATCTACGGTGAGGAGCCACCCAAGTGAGCACCCCGCCCGCCTACACGCAGCCCGCGCCCGCCGCGGAGCCGCCGTCGGCGCCGTCACCCGCCGAGCGCCCCGAGGTGCTCGTGGGCGCCGCCTTCGCCGGCGGCGTCGTGCTCGCCCTCCTGCTGAAACGAGCCGGCCGTGTCTCTTGAACCGCCGCCCACCGGCTCCACCCAGGAGATCTCCAAGGCGATCGCCGAGATCACCGAGCGCGCCCAGGTCCTGATCCGCGACGAGGTCGAGCTCGCCAAGCTCGAGCTCACCGGCAAGGCCAAGACCATCGGCCGCGGCGCGGCCGTCGCCGTCGCCGCCGGCGTGTTCGCCATCTTCGCCGTGTCGCTCATCCTCAACGGCCTCTCGTGGCTGGCGTGGTACCTGCTGCCCGTCCCCGACAGCGCCTACTTCTGGGGCTTCTTCCTCGTCGCCGGGCTCCTGCTCATCATCGCCGGCCTGGCCGGCTGGTTCGCCTACCGCGCGCTGCAGACCAAGCCGACGCCCGACATGGCGATCGAGGAGGCCCAGCGCATCCGCGACACCATCGCGCCGCACGACGCCCCGGGCGGCCCCACCGCTCCCGGCGGCCCGGTCCCGCTCGGCGTCGGCGGGGCCCCCGTGCCCTCCGGCCTGAGCGTGCCCCCCGGCGCGCCGACCCCGCCCGCGCCCGGCGTCGCCCCGCCGCCGGACCCGGTCACCCCGCCGCCCACGGACCCGCCCACCGACGGAGCCTCCTGACATGCCCCAGCCCCCGGCCCAGCCGTACGTGCCGCCTCGCCCGCCGCGGTCCGCGGCGGAGATCCGCGCCTCGATCGAGACCAACCGCCAGGAGCTCGCCGGCTCCCTGGCCCGCCTCAAGGGCGAGGTCACCGAGATCACCGACTGGCGCAAGCAGATCACGCGCCATCAGCCCCAGGTCCTGGCCGGCGCGGCCGTCGCCGGCTTCGTGCTCGCCGGGGGCCTCGCCGCCATCGGCGGTGTGCTGACGCGGCGCAAGCGCCGCCGCGCGCTGAGCCTCTAGCCACCGAGGCGACACGCGTCCCTGGAACCGCTCGTCATCACCCGAGCGGCGACGAGTGGCCCGAAACACGCGCATACCGCGAGTTTCGCGCCACTCGTGGGTTCCAGCGGGCGGGCGGCTACCGCAGCAGCGAGGCCGGCAGCGCGCAGACGCCGGTCAGCCCGGGCCCGGCGTGGATGCCGATGACGGGCCCGATCTCCGACACGTCGACCGGGTCGGCGCCGAAGATCTCCCGGCCGCGCTCGACGAGGGCCTCGGCCTCCTCGGCGGCGTCGATGTGCTGGACGAACCATCCGTCCGCGCCGTCCTCCTTGCGGGCCTCCATGTAGGCGACCAGCCGCTCGTGGGCGCGCTTGCTGGTGCGCACGCGCTCGATCGGCGTGATCTCCCGGTCCACGGTGAGGATCGGCTTGATCTTCAGCGCGCCGCCGAGCCACGCCTGGGCGCTGCCGATGCGCCCGCCACGGCGCAGGTACTCCAGGGTGTCGACGGCGAACCACAGCTTGACGCTGTCGCAGGCGGTGTTGATGCGCTCGACGACCTCGCTGGCGTTCCCGCCGTCGCGGGCGGCGGCCGCCCCGGCCAGCGCGACCCCGCCGAGCCCGGCGGCCGTCGTGCGGGAGTCGATGATCTCGATCGTCGGCTTGACCCCGGAGAGGTCCTTCAGCGCTTCGGCCGCGGCCAGGCGGGCCGCCTCCACGGTGCCGGAGATCGCGCCGCTGATGTGCACCGAGACGATGTCGTGCCCGGCCTCCACCAGCGGCCCGTACACGGCGAGGAAGTCGCCGATGGAGGGCTGTGAGGTGGTGGGCAGGCCCTCCGAGCGGCGCAGGCGCTCGAAGAAGGCGTCGTAGTCGGGCATGTCCGACTCGCGCTCGTGGTGGTCGCCGTCGTTGACCCACAGGCTCACCTCGTGGAGACCCTGGTCGGCGACGAGGTCCCGGGAGAGGTAGTGGGTCGTGTCGGTGACGATGGCGACGGGCGGCATGGGCGCAGCCTAGATGATCGATGCGACATCCCTCTGGCGCTCGACGGGTCGGCGGGTCATACACTGACGGCGTGGGCTGGACGCTTGTCACCGGCGGGACGGGTCTCGTGGGCTCGTGGGTCGCGCGCCTCCTGGTGGAGCGCGGCGATGACGTGCGCGTGGCCGTGCCCCGGGGCGCGGCGCTCGACAACGTCATGGACCTCGACGCCGAGCGGGTCCCCTGCGACCACAACGACCGCCGGGCCATCCGCCGCGCGCTGTCCGGC
The DNA here is from genome assembly GCA_964642225.1 of uncultured Solirubrobacteraceae bacterium. Lineage (GTDB taxonomy): Bacteria > Actinomycetota > Thermoleophilia > Solirubrobacterales > Solirubrobacteraceae > JBBQCW01. Next base: position 11,381 of record CAZXNX010000045.1, read on the forward strand.
GTCGACCGCGTCTTCCACTGCGCCGGCCTGTCGGACATGCGGGCCGACCCGGACGAGCTGTACCGCGTCAACGCCCTCGGCACCCGCGTGGTGTGCGAGGAGGCGCTGAAGGCCGGTGTCGAGCGGCTGGTGCTGACGTCGTCCGCTGCGGCCGTCGGCCCCGCCCAGCGCGGCTCGACCGCCGACGAGACCCAGCCCTACCGGGCCGGCGCCCTGGGTCTGGCCTACGTCGACAGCCGCCACGAGGCGGAGGTCCAGGCGCTGCGGGTCGCCGCCGGCGG
>CAZXNX010000046.1:0-11595 GCA_964642225.1 uncultured Solirubrobacteraceae bacterium
CCGCTCGGCCGCCGCGTCACGCCGGCCATGCTCGCCGCGGCAGACGTGCGTATCGCCACACGCCGGGCCGCCGGGCGGTGACAGACTGATGGTGATGACCACGGGCCAGGCATACGCTCCGCTGGGCGGCGCCCGTCACCGCCACGGGAGCACGATCCACGCGCATCCCCACGAGGGGCCGCACACGCACGACCACGGCGATCACGACCGCCCCCACGAGCACGGTGGGCACGGCCACACCCACGGCCTCGTCGATCCCTCCATCAAGCGCTCCCGGGCCGGGCTGCGCGCGGTCCTCGTCTCCTTCGCCGTGCTCGGTGTCACGGCCGCCGCGCAGACGCTCATCTACCTGCTCTCGGGCTCCGTCGCCCTGCTCGCCGACCTCATCCACAACTTCGGCGACGCACTCACGGCGGTGCCGCTGGCGGCCGCCTTCCTGCTGCGCTCCGAGCGCGCCGAGCGCATCGCCGGGCTGTTCGTGGTCGGCGCGATCTTCGTCAGCGCCTGTGTGGCCGGGGTGGAGGCCGTCTCACGGCTCATCCATCCCCAGACGGTGTCGCACCTGTGGGCGCTCGGGGCGGCGGGCGTGATCGGGTACGCGGGCAACGAGGTCGCCGCGCTCGTGCGCACCCGTGCCGGCCGGCGCCTGGACAGCCCCGCGCTGATCGCCGACGGCAACCACGCCCGGGCCGACGCCTACGTCTCGCTCGCGGTCATCGCCTCGGCGCTCGTCGTCGCGATCGGCCTGCCGGTGGCCGACCCGCTCATCGGGCTCGCCATCACCCTCGTCATCCTGCGCATCACGTGGCAGTCGTGGCGGACCGTGCGCGGGCACGACCACCACCACTGAGCGGCGAGCGGGCGCCCTACTTGCCGGTGGTGCGGTGCATCGCGGCGCGGGTGTGCCCGGTGCGCCCGGAGACGGGGCCGGCGCCGCCACGGGCGCCCGCGCCGGAGGAGCGCGGGGTGCGCTTGATCAGGAGCTGCAGCGCGCGGTCGTCGGCGCCGGGCTCCTCGCGCAGGGTCAGCGTCGCGCGGTCCACCGTGCGCAGCACGGGGCCGCGCTTGCGGTCGATCATCGCGACCACCGCCTTGGCGGCGCTGGGGGTCTCGACGAGGATGCCGTCGAGCACCGGGCCCGCGGTGGCGATCGTCACGAGGTCGCCGGCGGCGGGTTGCTCCATCGACGGAGCGTACCGCCTCACCCTTCGCGGTCCGGCGCGGGTGCGGTGGCGCCGATCTCCCGCAGCGCGGAGTCGAGCGTGGGGTAGAAGTGGTCGCGGTCGAGGGTGGCGAACAGGCCGTAGCGGAAGACGAGGTCCTGCAGGCGGCCCCGTAGCTCGGCGAAGGCGAGATGGATCCCCTCCGCGTTCAGCTCGATGTCGAGCTGCTCGAGCATCTCCGCCGCCGTCACGTCGATGTCGGTGATCGCCTCGCACTGCAGGACGATCCACTGCGGCTTGCGGTCGCGGGCCAGGTGGCGGATCTGCTGGCGGAACAGCCCGGCGTTGGCGAAGATGAGCGGCGCCTCCCACCGGAAGACGACCACACCGGGAAGCTCGCGGGCGTCGGGATGGGCGGGGACGCCGTGCCACCCGGGAAGGCCGTCGACCTCGCCCAGCACCACGCCGTGGGGCCACCAGTTGCGGCGGAAGAACAGCAGGATGGAGAGGACGACCGCGACGATGATGCCCTCCAGCACGCCGAAGAAGACCACGCCGGCCGTGGCCACCAGCGAGATGGCCAGCGCGCTGGGGCGCACGCGCAGGTAGCGCCGCAGGACGTCGATGTCGGTGAGCGACAGGGCGGCGACGATCACCACCGCAGCCAGGGCGGCCTGGGGCAGGTCGGTGAGCAGCCCGCTGAGGAAGAGCAGGAGGACGACGACCAGGCCCGCCCCGACCAGCCCGGTCACCTGGCTCTTGGCCCCGGACTGCTCGGCCACCGCCGTCCGCGATCCGCTGGTGGAGATGGCGAACCCCTGGAAGAGCCCGGAGGCGACGTTGGCCGCGCCCATGCCGACCATCTCCTGGTCCGGCTCGACCTCCTCGCCGCGGCGGGCCGCGAAGCTGGTGGCGGTGGCGATCGTGTCGGTGAGGGAGACGAGGGTGATGCCGACCGCGGCGATGAGCAGCGGCACGACGTCCTCGGTGCTCGTCCACGGGATGCTCGGCGACGGCACGCCCTGCGGCAGCGCCCCGACGGTGACCACGCCGTCGGCCGCGGCGAGCCCGAGCGCGGCGCACACCGCGGTGGCACCCACGACGGCGACGAGGATCGCCGGCACCTTCTTCGTGATGCGGGGCAGGACGAGCAGCACGAGCAGCACGCCGACGCCGATCAGCAGCGTGGTCGTGTTGGTCTCGTCCAGGTGGGTGAAGAACTGGCGCAGCTCGTCGATGAAGCCGTCGGCGTCGGTCGAGAAGCCGAACAGCTTGGGGAGCTGGCCGACGATGATGGTGATGGCCAGGCCGTTCATGTACCCGGCCTGCACCTCCTTGGAGAGCAGGTCGGCGACGAACCCGAGCTTGCCGAGCCCCAGCCCGATCTCGCACAGGCCGACGAACACGGCGAGCATCCCGGCCAGGGCGATCGCCGTCCCCGGATCGCCGCCGGCCAGCAGCGGGGCCAGCGCCGCCAGGATGAGCGGGGAGATCGAGGAGTCCGGCCCCAGGACGAGCACCCGCGACGGGCCGAAGAACGCGTAGGCGACGAGGCAGGCGATCGTCGAGTAGAGGCCCGTCACCGCCGGCAGGCCGGCCAGCTCCGCGTAGGCCATCCCCTGCGGCACGAGGATCGCCGCCAGCACGATGCCCGCGACGAGGTCGGCCCGCAGCCACGAGCGGTCGTACGTGCGGATGACCCGCACGCCCGGGACCCATCGCTCGAGCTGCGCCCGCCCGCCCCCCGCTTGGTTCTCCATCGTGGCGGGACCCTAACCGCCCGGGGGGCCGTCGTCCCGTCCGCCCGCTACCGTCCGGCGCGATGCGTCTCATCGTCGCCCGCTGCGAGGTCACCTACACCGGTCGCCTCACCGCCGTCCTGCCCGAGGCCCTGCGCCTCCTGATGCTCAAGTCCGACGGGTCGGTGATGGTCCACGCCGACACCGGCGGCTTCAAGCCGCAGAACTGGATGACCCCGCCGACGGTCATCGAGGAGGAGAACGACCACATCGTCGTGCGCAAGCGCGCCGGCAAGACCGAGGACCGCCTCGACATCCGCATCGTCGAGGTGCTCTCCGACGTCACCCACGACATGGGGGAGGCCGCCGCGCTGGAGAAGGACGGCGTCGAGGTCCACCTGCAGGAGGCGCTCGCCGACGCGCCCCACTGGTGCGGCGAGGGCTTCCGGCTCGTGCGCCGCGAGTGGCCGACGGACATCGGGCCGGTCGACCTCATGTGCCGCGACGAGGAGGACGGGTGGATCGCGGTGGAGATCAAGCGCGTCGCCACCATCGACGCGGTCGAGCAGCTCGCGCGCTACCTGGAGCGCATCCGCCTGGACCCGGCGATGGCCGACTGCCGCGGCGTGCTGGCCGCGCAGGTCATCAAGCCACAGGCCCGCGTCCTGGCCGAGTCCCGCGGGATCGCCTGCGTGGAGGTCGACCTGGCCGTCGTGCGCGGCGAGCGCGAGCCGGACCTGACCCTCTTCGGCTGACCGGGCGCTCAGTCGACGGGGAGCGACGCCGCGAAGGCGCGCAGCGCCTCGGGGCCGTGCACGGGCGGCCCGTGGCCGGCCAGTGTGAGCTGCGGCTCCAGCGCCGCGATGCGCCGGATCGACTCGCGGTTGCGCGCCGGGTCGGTGGTGAAGAGCTTCGGCGGCTCCTGCAGCCCGGGCTTGGTGGTGATGAGGTTCATCGTGTTGATGACGTCACCGCAGATGAGCGTGCGGTCGGACTCCCGCCACAGGCTGATGTGGCCGTTGGAGTGGCCGGGCGTGACGAGGACGACGAACCCGGGGCCGACCTCGTCGCCCTCGACGAGGCGGCGGTCGACGTGGGCGGAGGGGAACGCGCCGACGGCGTTGCTCAGCGCGGTCGGCAGCGGGTTGTGGGCGGGCGCGACCGGGTGGCCGGACTCCACGTCGGCGGCGTCGAGCTCGCCGACCCACACCGGGACGTCCAGCGCGGCGGTGACCTGCCGCGTGCCGCCCGCGTGATCGACGTGCGCGTGGGTGATCACGTGGGCGCTCACCGGGTGGCCGGTGAGCTCGCCGAGGATCTTCTTCGCGCTGAAGCGGGTGCCCGCGTCGACGAGCACGTCGCCGACGAGGAACGCGTTGACGCCGTCGCGCGGTACGACGGGGATCTGGAAGACGTCCTCGGAGAGTCTGTGCATGGCAACGGACTATAGGCTCAGGCCATGTCCGACACCGATCAGCCCGCGGTCCTCACCGAGGTCCGGGAAAACGTCCTGCTCATCACGATCAACCGCCCCGACGCGCGCAACGCGGTCAACAGCGCGGTGGCCAACGGCATCGCCGCCGCGCTCGACACGCTCGACGGCGACGACGCCCTCTCCGTCGGCGTCCTGACGGGCGCCGGCAAGGGGTTCTGCGCCGGCATGGACCTCAAGGGGTTCGTCACCGGGGACCTCCCCTGGCACGAGACCCGCGGGTTCGCCGGGATCGTCCAGCAGCCCCCGCGCAAGCCCATCATCGCCGCCGTCGAGGGCTTCGCCGTCGCCGGCGGCCTGGAGATCGCGCTGTCCTGCGACCTGCTCGTGGCCGCGGCCGGCGCCAAGCTCGGTGTGCCGGAGGTCAAGCGGTCGCTCGTGGCCGCGGGCGGCGCGCTGCTGCGCCTGCCGCGCAAGGTGCCCTACGGCGTGGCGATGGAGCTGGCCCTCACCGGCGATCCCATCACCGCCGAGCGTGGGCAGGAGCTGGGCCTGGTCAACCGGGTCGCCGAGCCCGGCGGCGCCGTCGACGCCGCGCTCGAGCTGGCCGCCACGATCGCCAAGAACGGCCCGCTGGCGCTGACCGCGACCAAGGAGATCCTCGAGTCGCAGTGGGACTGGTCCGACGCGGAGTTCTGGCAGAAGCAGTCGGAGATCGCGGGGCCCGTGCTGGTCTCCGAGGACTCCCGCGAGGGCGCGGTCGCCTTCGCCGAGAAGCGCGATCCGGTCTGGAAGGGCCGGTAGGGCGGTTTCCCGGGGTTTCGACCCCATGGACCGGCGGTCCTGCGTGGCACGTTCGCATTGTGGACCGCCGGTCGGTGCCCCTCCGACCAGAGGAGCAAATCCGTCTCCATCGGGGCCCGGGGGCCCTACCGTCCTTGCATGGTCCCCCGGGTACCCCAGATCGTCGCGTTCGGCGGAGGCGGCTTCTCCATGGAGTCGGGCAACCCCCTGCTCGACGACTACGTCGTCGGCCTCGCCGCCGCCGCGGCCGGCACCGACCGGCCGAAGGTGTGCTTCGTGCCCACCGCCAGCGGTGACGCCGACCACTACATCGTGCGGTTCTACCGCGCCTTCTCGCCGTCGCGCTGCGAGCCCTCGCACGTCTCCCTCTTCCGCCGCGATCGCGGCAGCGGCATCGACGGGGACATCGCCAGCCACCTGCTGGCCCAGGACCTCATCTACGTCGGCGGCGGCTCCGTGCTCAGCCTGCTGGGCACCTGGCGGGCGCACGGGCTCGACGACGTGCTGGCCGAGTGCTGGCGGCGGGGCATCGTCCTGTGCGGGCTGAGCGCCGGTTCGCTGTGCTGGTTCGACGAGGCGGTGACGGCCTTCCACGGCCGGGCGCAGCGCGTCGAGGGCATGGGCCTGCTGCCCTACGGCAACTGCGTCCACGCCAACGACGCCAAGCGCCGCGAGGAGTTCCGCTCGCTGGTGGCGTCGGGCGAGATGGGGACGGGCTACGGCGCCGACGACGGCGCGGCCCTGCACTTCGTCGGCCGCGACCTCGGCCATGCTGTCGCCTCGCGGCGGGATGCGACCGCGTTCCGCGTCGAGGGCATCGGGGGCGAGGCCCTGGAGACGCCGCTCCACGTCGAGTACCTGGGCGAGCAGCGCCGCCTCGCCGCCGCGTGAGCGCCGGACGGCCGTCGTGACCGCCGGTCCCCCCACGATCTTCGCCATGGGCGGCGGCGGCTTCACCATGGAGCCCGACAACGCCGCGCTGGACGAGTTCATCCTCTCCCTCTCGCCGCGGCCCGTCCCGCGCCTGCTCTACCTGCCGACGGCCAGTGGCGACCAGGAGGCCAACGTCGCCCACTTCCACCAGGCATTCGACCACCTGCCGTGCGAGACCAACCAGCTCTCGCTCTTCCGGCTCGGCGCGAACGGCGCGATCCCGCTGCGCGACTTCATCCTCTCGATGGACATCGTCTACGTCGGCGGCGGCTCGATGCGCAACCTGCTGGCGATCTGGCGGGCCCACGATCTGGACCGCATCCTCACCGAGGCGTGGCAGCGCGGCACGGTGCTGGCCGGGCTCAGCGCCGGCGCGATGTGCTGGTTCACCGGCGGCATCAGCAGTTCGACGGGCACGCCCGAGGTCACGCCCGGGCTGGCGCTGCTCCCCGGCTCGTTCAGCGTCCACCGCGACGGCGAGCCCCGGCGGTTGCCCGTCTACCGCCAGGCGGTGGACTCCGGCGAGCTGCCGCCGGGCTGGGCGGCCGACGACGGCGTGGGCCTCGTGTTCAGCGAGGACCGGTTCGTGCGCGCGGTGTCCTCCCGGCCCGGGGCCGGCGCGGCCCGCGTCTTTCCCGGCGGGATGGAGGAGCTCGACGTGCAGTGGCTCGGCGACCGCACCCACGCGGACGCCCCTCCCTCGCTCACGCCCGTGGACATCCGCGAGTACCGCGAGCACCGCCGGCGCAGCGGCCGCGGCTGAGGGACTCGCTCACCCGCGCTCGCCGGTGAGCGTGGCGATGAGCGTGCGGGAGCCGCCGTGGTCGCGGTGCTCGCCGAGGTAGATCCCCTGCCACGTGCCGAGCGCCAGCCGGCCGTCGCGGATCGGGACGGTGACCGCCTGGCCCAGCAGCGATGCCTTGATGTGCGCCGGCATGTCGTCGGGGCCCTCGAGGGTGTGGGTCCAGGCGGGGAAGCTCTCCGGCACCACGACGTTGAACCACGTCTCGAAGTCCACGCGCACGTCGGGGCTGGCGTTCTCGTTGATGGTCAGCGAGGCCGAGGTGTGCCGGATGAAGAGGTGGGCCAGGCCGACCGCCATGTCCTCGAGTTCGGGCAGCTCCCGCACCACCTCGCCGGTGATGAGGTGAAAGCCGCGCGGCCGGGGAGCGAGGCGGATCTCGTGCTGGGCCCGCATGGTCGACACCCTAGATGGGCATCCGCGCGCGGGCCATGTCCACCCGGGCGCCGCGGAAGGGCACGCCCTCGTCCAGCAGCAGCGCGCGCTGGCGCTCACCCTGCGTGAGCGAGCCGTCGGCGCGCACGACGCGGTGCCAGGGCACCCTGCGGTCGGTGTGCCTCAGGACGGCGCCGCCGTAGCGCGGTGCGCCGGGGGAGATGTCGCCGTAGGTGCGCACGAAGCCCGGCGGGATCTCCTCCACGCGTCGCAGGACGCGCAGGGCACGGTCGGGGTGGGGCTTGCCCTCAGTCGTCGGCATGGGGCCGGCGGCGCTGGGCCTTCTTCTCCCCGCGCTGCTTCTTGGCGTCGACGCGGCGGCGCTGGGAGCCCTTCGTCGGCTTGGTCGCCCGGCGCGGGCGCTCGACGTGCAGCGCACGGGTGAGCCGCTCCTCCAGGCGCTGCAGGGCCAACTCGCGGTTGCGCGTCTGGCTGCGGTTGTCCTGGGCGATCGCCCGCACGACCGGCCCCAGCCGGGACTGCACCCGCGCGCGCTGGGCGTCGCTCAGGCCCGGGCATCCCTCCAGCTCGAGGATCGCCTCCACCCGCGAGGCGGTGACGTTGGCGTGCTGGCCGCCCGGCCCGGAGGACCGGGAGGTGCGGATCGTGACCGCGTCCAGGGGGATGACCACCCCGCGCGCCGGTCGCAGCGCGTCCATCGCGAGGGGACTACCGCTCGCCGGGCGTCTTCTTGGGGTACTGCGACACCGGGATCGAGAGATCCAGCGCGGTGCGCAGGACGCGCGCCTGCTCGGTGGCGTGGGCGGCGGGGTAGCCCTCGCCCGGTGAGGCGCGCTCGGGCCGGCCGACGTAGCCGAGGTGCACGCCCTCGGGAAGGATCTGTGCCAGGCGGGGCATCATGTGCGCGCGGGCGCCCATGTTGCGCGGCTCCTCCTGGACCCACAGGAGCTCCTGCAGGTTCGGGTACTCCTCGATGAGGTCGAGCACCGGGCCCTCGGGGAAGGGGTAGAGCTGCTCGATGCGGCCGACGGCGACGCCGGGGTTGTCCTTGCGCGCGTCGTTGCCCACCAGGTCGTAGTAGATCTTGCCGGTGCACAGGACCAGGCGGGTGACCTTGTCGACGTCCACCCGCGGTTCGCCGAGCACGGGGTAGAACTGGGTGTCGGAGAGGTGCTGGATCCGGTTGGTCGCCTGCGGCATGCGCAGCAGCGACTTCGGGGTCATGATCACCAGCGGGCGCTGCTTGGCGATCAGCGCCTGGCGGCGGATGAGGTGGAAGTACTGGGCCGGCGTGGTCACGTTGGCCACGCGGATGTTGCCCTCGGCCGCGAGCTGCAGGAAGCGCTCCAGGCGGGCGGAGGAGTGTTCGGGGCCCGAGCCCTCGTAGCCGTGCGGGAGCAGCAGGGTCAGGCGCGAGGACTGGCCCCACTTGGCCAGGCCGGAGACGATGAACTGGTCGATGATGACCTGGGCGCCGTTGGCGAAGTCGCCGAACTGGGCCTCCCAGATGACGAGGGTCTCGGGGGCCTCCTGCGAGTAGCCGTACTCGAAGCCCAGGCAGGCCGTCTCGCTCAGCGGCGAGTTGTGGATCTCGAAGGTCGCGCGGGCCTCCGACACGCTCTGCATGGGGCAGACGGTCTGGCCCGTCTTGGCGTCGTGCAGCACCACGTGGCGGTGGCTGAACGTGCCGCGCTCGGCGTCCTGGCCGGTGAGGCGCACGGGGACGCCCTCGGTGAGCAGCGACGCGTAGGCCAGTGCCTCCGCGTGGCCCCAGTCGATGCCGCCCGCGTCGCCCAGCGCGTCGCGCCGGCGCTCGAGCTGCCGGACGAGCTTGGGGTGGACGGTGAAGCCCTCGGGCGTCTGCAGCAGCTCCTCGTTGAGCTTGTGGAGCATCTCCGCCGGCACCGCGGTGGTGACGGGGGCCGAGGCGGTGCGGTCGAGCGTGTACTCGCCGGTCGGCTGCTCGACCTGGCCCGCCGTGTCGGCGGCCTTGATCTGCTCCTTGAGGCTCTTGTGCAGGCGGGTGAGGTCGTCCCAGATCTCCTGGCGCTGACGCTCGTCCTCCTCCTTGGAGATGATCCCGGCGACGACGAGCTGCTCGGCGTAGAGATCGACGAGCCGCGGCTTGCTCTTGATCACGGCGGCCATCTCAGGCTGCGTGTAGGCGGGCTCGTCCGTCTCGTTGTGCCCGAAGCGGCGGTAGCCGATGAGGTCGATGACGACGTCGCGGCCGAACTCCTCGCGATAGGCGAAGGCCAGGCGCACGGCGGTGATGCAGGCGGCCACATCGTCGGCGTTGACGTGGACGATCGGGACGTCGTAGCCCTTGGCCAGGTCGGAGGCCCACCGGGTGGAGCGGGAGTCCTCCGGATCGGTGGTGAAGCCGACCTGGTTGTTCTGGATGAGGTGCAGCGCGCCGCCGACCTTGTAGCCGTCGAGGCCCTGGAGGTTGAGCGACTCGGCCACGACGCCCTGGCCGGGGAACGCGGCGTCGCCGTGGAGCACGACGGGCACGGCGGCGTCGGTGTTGCGCGTGGCCTGCGCCTGGTTGCGCACGGTCTGGGCCGCGCGGGTGGCGCCCAGGACGACGGGATGTACGAACTCCAGGTGGCTGGGGTTGCTCTCCAGGTTGACCAGCACGGTCGAGCCGTCGGCCACCGCGTAGGTGCCCTGCGCGCCGTGGTGGTACTTGACGTCGCCGGTGCCGCCCTGCGGGATGGTGGTGACGGCCTCCAGCGTGGAGGCGCCCTCGAACTCGGCGAAGATCGTCTCGTAGCGGCGGCCGAGGTTGTGGGCCAGCACGTTGAGCCGGCCGCGGTGGGCCATGCCGATGACGACTTCCTTGGCGCCCTGGCCGGCGGCGAGCTGGATCGCCTCGTCGATCATCGGGACCGTCATGTCCAGGCCCTCGATCGAGAACTGCTTCTGGCCGAGGTAGGCCTTGTGCATGAAGCGCTCGAACGCGTCGACCTCGGTGAGGCGCTTGAGCAGCGCCCGCTGCTCCTCGGCGGTCAGCGCGACCCGGTACTCGCCGGTCTCGATCGCGTTGCGCAGCCAGATGCGCTGCTCGTGGCTGGCGATGTGCTCGATCTCGTAGGCGATCGTGCCGCAATAGGTGTCGCGCAGGTGGGGCAGGGCCTCGGCGAGGGTGGCGCCGGGGACCTTCATGCGCAGGATCTTCGCCGGGATCTGGGCCATCAGCTCGGGCGTGAGGCCGAGCGGCACGGGATCCAGCGCCGGGTCGCCCATCGGCGGGTGGCCGAGGGGGTCCAGGTGCGCGGCCAGGTGCCCGTGGGTGCGGTGGGCCTTCAACAGGGAGGAGGCGGCCTGCACGGCCTGCAGGAGGTCCTCGTCCGGCACGGTGGTGGGCGCGGCGGGGATCGCGGCCGGCGCGGCGGCGGCCGGCGCGGCGGGCGCCGTGGGGGTCTCGCCGAGCGGGACGCCGAGGTCGCCGAAGACCTTCTCGTAGAAGCCGTGCTCGCCCTGGAGGTACTCCTCCAGGACCTTGAGGAACCGGCCCGACTCCGCGCCCTGGATGATGCGGTGGTCGTAGGTCGAGGTCATCGACATGACCTTCTCGGCGCCGATCTGCGCGCCGATGTTGCCGAGGCCGACGGGGTAGGCGATCGAGCCGGTGGCGACGATCGTGCCCTGGCCGACCATCAGGCGCGGCACGGAGGCGACGGTGCCGATGCCGCCGGGGTTTGTCAGCGAGATGTTCGCGCCGGCCAGGTCGTCGGCGGTGAGCTTGTTCGTGCGGGCGCGGTCGATGAGGTCGCCGAACGCGTCGAGGAACTGCGGGAAGGTGAGGCGGCCGGCGTCGCGGATGACCGGCACCATCAGGGTGCGCGAGCCGTCCTTCTTCTCGACGTCGACGGCGATGCCGAGGTTGACCGCGCCGTCGTCGAAGCGGGTGGGCTTGCCGTCCACCGTGTCGAAGTGGTGGGCCATCACCGGCATGTCCTCGGTGCCCGCCAGCCCGATCGCGTAGGCGATCAGGTGGGTGAAGGACACCTTGTGCCCGGCGCCCTTGAGCTGCTTGCGCCGCCCGTCCATGACGGTGACGGTGAGGGTGCGGAAGGAGGTGGCGGTCGGGATCGACCGGCTCTCGTCCATGTAGCGGGCGAGCATCGCCCCGGCGCCCTTGATGACGGTGCCGGTGGAGGCCGCGGCGGCCGTGCCCCCGGCGGGAGCGGCCTGGACGTCGGCCTTGGTGATGCGCCCGGCGGGGCCGGTGCCGGTGATGCCGGCGAGGTCGACGCCGGTGGCGGCGGCCATGCGGGCGGCGACGGGGGAGACCTTGGTGCCGTCCGGCACGGTGGCGGG